>CAZMPV010000086.1:0-9274 GCA_964567985.1 uncultured Gemmatimonadaceae bacterium | reverse complement strand
TGGTCGACCTCCTGGACGAGGCGATCCCGGTCGTCCGCGGCTCGGAGGTGCACGACGATCCCCTCCGCCCGATCAGTCGGGCGGGGCGGGCGTTGCTCGAAGAGTGCGGGGACGCGACGCCGATCGAGTGGGTGGGTCGGGACCGGCGCTACGTGGAGAAGCTGGCCACGCCGGACGTGACGATCGCCGACATCCTGGGGGACCTGGACCCGATCAAGGCGGCCCGGGGCGGCCACCTCCTCTCCGACGAGCTCACGATCCACTACGGGCTCCTGCCCCGGGCCAATCGGGGGATATTCGCCATCAACGAGCTTCCGGATCTGGCGGGGAAGATCCAGGTCGGCCTCTTCAACATCCTCCAGGAGGGCGACGTCCAGATCAAAGGCTACCCGATCCGCCTGCCCCTGAACGTCATGATGGTCTTCACGGCCAACCCCGAGGACTACACGGCCCGGGGGAAGATCATCACCCCCCTCAAGGACCGGATCGGCTCGGAGATCCGCACCCACTATCCCGAGGAGATCGAGACCGGGATGGAGATCACCCGCCAGGAGGCCTGGACCGACCGGAACGGCCTCCCCGTGGAGATCCCGGACTTCGTCGCCGAGGTGGTGGAGCGGGTCGCCTTCCTGGCCCGGGACGACAAGCGGGTCGACAACCGATCGGGCGTGAGCCAGCGGATGCCGATCACCGTGATGGAGAGCATCGTCTCGAGCGCCGAGCGCCGCGCTTACGCCCTGGAGGAGAACGCGGCCGTGCCCCGGATCGGCGACGTCTACGCCTCGCTGCCGGCCATCACCGGAAAGATGGAGCTCGAGTACGAGGGAGAGCTCCAGGGGCCGGAGAAGATCGCCCGGGAGCTGATCAGCGGCGCCGCCGGAGAGACCTTCCGCCAGCGAGCGGGCGGGGTGGACGTGGACCCGATCGTGGAGTACTTCGAGGGCGGCGGGGCGCTGCAGGTCTCCCCCGACGCCGCCGCGGAGGCGTGCGTCCGGGGCTTCGAGACCGTCCCCGGGCTCCTGGAGGCGGTGGAGACTGTGGGGCTGGCGTCGAGCGAAGCCCGGCAAGGAGTCCGGGCCGCCGCCTGCGAGCTCCTCCTCGAGGCCCTGGTGGACGAGAAGCGGATCTCCCGGACCAGCGGCGGAGGCTACAGGAAGTCCCGACACCAGGGACCCTCCCCCCAGGGGAAGGGCTACCAGGGCTTCGACCCGTTCGGCGGCATGGACGTCTGAGACGACCCCGACGGCCAGACCGCTGACGGGCGCGCACGAACCCCAACGCCCGGACGACGCCCGACAGCCCATGGAAAAGGCACTCCGCCTGGCCCGGCAGGCGCTTCCGATCCTCGACTGGGCCCCGGACTACGACGGGGAAGACGCCCGGGGCGACCTGACGGCGGCCTTCACGGTGGCCGTCATGCTCGTCCCCCAGGGCATGGCGTACGCCGTCCTGGCCGGGGTACCCCCGATCTACGGGCTCTACACCTCGGTCGTCCCCCTGCTGGTCTACCCCCTGATCGGGAGCTCCCGGCACCTGGCCGTCGGGCTCAACGCGGTGCCGATGATCGTCATCGCCGCGGGGCTGACGCCCCTGGCCGAGCCGGGCAGCGGGCGCTACGTGGAGCTGGCGATCCTCCTGACACTCATGGTCGGCCTCCTCCAGGTCGCCATGGGCAGCCTCCGCCTGGGCTTCCTGGCCAACCTCCTCTCCCGGCCGGTCATCGCTGGCTTCGCCACCGCGGCGGCCGTCATCATCGTGGCGAGCCAGATCGGCAACTTCATCGGGGTCGACCTCGGCCGGAGCATCCACGTCCACCAGACGGTCCTGGAGGCCGCGGCCCGTGCCGAGGAGGTTCACTGGCCCTCGGTGGCCATCGGCGGGGGATCGGTCGCGGTGATCGCCGGCCTCCGCTGGTGGAAGTCGCTCTTCCCCGCCGAGCTCGCCGTGATCGTCCTCGCGACCGTCGCCACCTGGGGCCTGGGCCTGGAGAGCCGGGGCGTGCACACCGTCGGTCTCGTGCCGGGCGGGCTCCCGCTCCCCGATCTGCCCTCCCTGGCCTTCGGCGACATCCGGGCGCTGGTGCCCACGGCCGTGACCCTGGCGCTGATCCAGTTCCTGAGCGTGGTGTCCCTGGGCCGGATCTTCGCGAACCGCCACCGCTACTCCATCGACGCCAACCGGGAGCTCACCGGGGTCGGGGCGGCGAACGTCACGGGGAGCCTCTTCTTCTGTCTCCCGGCGTCGGGGAGCTTCTCCAGGACCGCGGTGAACGAGCAGGCCGGCGCCCGCACACCCATGGCGAACATGCTGGCCGCGCTCCTGGTCGCCCTGGTCCTCCTCTTCTTCACGCCGCTCTTCGCCAACCTCCCCATGCCGGCGCTGGCCGCGGTCATCGTGGTGGCGGCGGTGGGGCTGCTTGACGCCCACGAGATCAGCTTCCTCTTCCGGACGAAGAGAGTCGAGGGATGGGTGGCGATGATCACCCTCTCGGCCACCCTCCTGATCGGGATCATCGAAGGGCTGCTCCTGGGCATCGGCGCGGCGGTGGTGGCGGTCCTCTACCGCCAGAGCCGTCCTCACGTGGCCGAGCTCGGACACCTCTCGGCGACCCGCTCCTTCAAGAACCTGGAGCGCTTCGGCAACGCGTACACGATCGAGGGGCTGATCGTCCTCCGGATCGAGGCCGGCTTCTCCTTCTTCAACGCCGAGTTCCTGAAGGACTTCATCCTGGAGAAGGCGAAGACGGGCCACGGGAACGTCCGGGCCGTGGTCATCGACGGGAGCAGCATCAACGACCTGGACACCACGGCCCTGGACGCCCTGGAGGACGTGGTCGAGGAGCTCGGGGAGAAGGGGATCGACTTCTACTTCGCCGGCCTCACCGGCCCGATCCGCGACGTCATGGCCCGCTCGGAGCTGGGCCGGCGCCTGGGCCCCGACCGCTTCCACCGGAACCCCCACCAGGCCGTGGCGCACATCCTCGACCGGTGGGACGAGAAGGAGGGCACGGAACGGCTCGACCAGTACGAGCGCTCGACCGAGCTGCCGGAGGAGGAGATCGATCCCACCGCCGAATCGGAGCTGACGTAGCCCGGCCGGGGACCCTGGCCCCGCGGGAGGGGATACCAGGGCCGAAGCCGTTCGGCAGGGAATGCCGCCGAGCCGGTCAAAAGCAAGAAGCCGACGCTGGACACGCGCCGCAGCGCATCCCATGCCTCCGCGATCCGACTCCATGGAAAAGACACTTCGCCTGGCCCTCCAGGCGTTCCCGATCCTGGACTGGGTCCCGGGCTACCAGCGCTCCGACGCCCGGGGCGACCTCGCGGCCGGTCTCACGGTGGGCGTCATGCTCATCCCCCAGGGGATGGCGTATGCCGTGCTGGCGGGCATGCCTCCGATCTACGGCCTCTACGCCGGCCTCGTGCCGCTGCTGGTATATCCCCTCCTGGGAAGCTCACGACACCTGATCACCGGTCCCGTGGCGATCGACATGATCGTCGTGGCGACGGCGTTGGGCGGCATGGCCCAGGCGGGCAGCGGCCGCTACGTGGAGCTCGCCATCCTCCTGACCCTCATGGTCGGTGTGCTCCAGCTCGCCATGGGCAGCCTGCGGCTGGGCTTCCTGGCCAACCTCCTCTCCCGGCCGGTCATCGCCGGATTCGCAACGGCGGCTGCGCTGATCATCATCGTCAGCCAGATCGGTAATTTCCTCGGCCTCGAGCTGGGGCGCTCGGAGCACTTCTACACGACGGTCTTCGCAGCCATGGAGCACCTGACCGAGATCCACCCACCCTCGGTGATCATCGGAGTCGGGTCCGTGCTGACGATCGTCGTCCTGCGCTGGTGGAAGCAGTCCTTCCCCGCGGAGCTCGCCGTGATCGTCGGGGCGACGGCGGCGAGCTCGGGCCTGGACCTGGGCGCCCGGGGGGTTCACACGGTGGGGGAGGTTCCCTCCGGGCTTCCCTCACTCGACTTCCCGTCCGTGGCCCTGGGAGACCTGCAGAACCTCGTGCCCGCGGCGATCACCCTCAGCCTGATCCAGTTCATGGGCGTGGTCTCCCTGGGCCGGATCTTCGCCTCGCGCCACGGCTACTCGATCGACGCCAACCGGGAGCTCGTCGGGGTCGGCGCCGCCAATGTCCTGGGCAGCTTCTTCCGCTGCCTTCCGGTCTCGGGAAGCTTCTCCCGGACGACGGTCAACGAGCAGGCCGGCGCCCGCAGCCCCCTGGCGAACGTCGTGGCCGCGGTGATCGTCGGGCTCGTCCTCCTCTTCTTCACCCCGCTCTTCGACACCCTGCCCATGCCGGCGCTGGCAGGCATCATCGTCGTGGCCGCGGTCGGGCTGCTGGACCTTCGCGAGATCCGCTACCTCTTCGAGACCAAGCGTGTCGAAGGATGGGTGTCGCTCCTGACGCTGGGCGCCACCCTCCTCATCGGCATCGAGGCCGGCCTCCTCATCGGGATCGGAGCGGCCACGGTCGCGGTTCTGTATCGGCAGAGTCGCCCCTACGTGGCCGAGCTCGGACACCTCTCGGCGACCCGCTCCTTCAAGAACCTGGAGCGCTTCGGCAACGCGTACACGATCGAGGGGCTGATCGTCCTCCGGATCGAGGCCGGCTTCTCCTTCTTCAACGCCGAGTTCCTGAAGGACTTCATCCTGGAGAAGGCGAAGACGGGCCACGGGAACGTCCGGGCCGTGGTCATCGACGGGAGCAGCATCAACGACCTGGACACCACGGCCCTGGACGCCCTGGAGGACGTGGTCGAGGAGCTCGGGGAGAAGGGGATCGACTTCTACTTCGCCGGCCTCACCGGCCCGATCCGCGACGTCATGGCCCGCTCGGAGCTGGGCCGGCGCCTGGGCCCCGACCGCTTCCACCGGAACCCCCACCAGGCCGTGGCGCACATCCTCGACCGGTGGGACGAGAAGGAGGGCACGGAACGGCTCGACCAGTACGAGCGCTCGACCGAGCTGCCGGAGGAGGAGATCGATCCCACCGCCGAGACCGAGCTGACGTAGACGGGTCGCTGAAGAAGTGGGGTGCGGCTACGCCGGCTGCAGGGGCGCGTGCTTCTCCGTGCCCGGGACCTCGATCCCGCCCCGTACCGCCCCGACCTCGACGGTCCCGTAGCGCTCGGCGAAGACCGGCGGCAGGGGACGGCCGTTCGGCGCGGAGAGCCAGAGGCGGAGGAGGTGACGGCGCTTCTCCGGGTCCGCGTGGTCGGTGTATCCGGTCCGGGAGTGGAACATCTGGTGGTTGTGGAGGAACTGGATGTCGCCCGAGCGAAGCGTCATGTCGAGGCGGATCTCCTCCTCCTCGCAGATGCTCTCCAGCATCTCCATGGCCTCCTTCTGATCGTCGGTGAGCTCGGGCACGCCCTCGTGCCGGGAGGCGCCCTGGAGAAAGTCCCGGGCGTAGTAGGTGGTCAGGTGCCCCTCGTAGAAGTTGAACACCGGCATCCGGTAGTAGGGCTCCTTGCCCTCGGGCACCTCGCCCTTCCGGTCGACGTAGAACGGCTCGGCCAGGACCCGGGCCAGGTCGGGCCGGCGCTCCAGCATCTCGTTGTAGACGGTGGCCGAGCTGCAGATCATGCTCAGGCCGCCCTCCTTCGCCGGCTGGATGCAGAGGAGCCCGACGACGTCGCAGGAGTCGGTGTGGAAGGGGTGCCGGGCGTGGGTCGCGTAGAGGCGGGTCTCCGGCTTCGACGGGTCGTGGCCGATGTCCTTGACGTGCCCCAGGAGGTGGCCCTTCGCGTTCTGGGACACCGGGTCCCCGAAGTGGCGCCCCAGCCCCCAGTACGCAGTGGCCGTCTCCCGCCTCGACCACCGCTTCACCGGCAGGTCCCGGAAGAGCACGAAGCCCCGGCCCCGGACCACCTCTTCCTGGATCTCCGCCAGTCTGGGGCCCAGGGTGGGCAGGTGGAAGTCCTCCCGCTCGATCTCGGAGATCTCCAGCCCCCGCTCGGTGACCCCGTCGATGGCGGCCTCGAGCTCCTCGATCTCGTCGCCGGTGAACGCGTGGATCCACTCGTCCGAGTCCTGGTAGTCGGAGCCGTACCAGGCGGAGGGCCCGCTCACGGGCTCCAGGGTGTCGGGGGTGGGGGACGGCTCGATCATCGGGTCTTCTCCTGGGAGTCCGGCGGGACTCCCGGCTCGTGCTCGAACTCGCGGACGCCGGCCCCGGGCGAGCGTCCGTGTGAATCGGCGGGACCCCTATTCTGGGGGATGCCCCCCTGCTTCGGCCAGCGACGGCCGGGCCCGCCTGGCCCGCAGCCCGATCTTCTGCTGGGCCACCGGGAGCGGAACCGCGTCGAGGTCGTCCAGGGGAAGGAGCCGGACTTCGTCGCCCGGGGCCGCCAGCTCCTCGACCTCCAGGAGCACGGCCCGGTACGTGATGCGGAGGTGGGTGAAGGCGTGCTCCACCGGCGTCAGCTCGACGGCCCGCTCCCCCTTCCGGAACGCCACCCGGCCACCATCGCCGGCGAGCCGGTCGGTCACCGCCCGCCGGGCGGTCTCCACCGCCCTCTCGCCGTCGTCGGGCTCGGTTCCCGGAAACTCCCACATCCCGCCCAGGAGCCCGTCCTCGGGCCGCCGGGTCACCAGGGTCCTGCCGGCGGGGTCCAGGGTCACCCCGGAGACGACCTCTCTGCGGGGCACCGGCCCCCGGCTCTTCGACGGCGGCCGCTCGGCCACGGTTCCCCGGGCCCGGGCGACACAGAGGTCGGCCACCGGGCAGCGCCCGCAAGCGGGAGACGACGGCGCGCAGATCGTGGCCCCCAGCTCCATGACGGCCTGGTTCAGGTCCCCCGGCCGCTCCGGGTCGACGAGCTCGGCGGCCCGCTCCCGGAGCTCGGCGTCGGTCGGGTCGGGGAGGTCGAAGAGGCGGGAGAGGACCCGGCGGACGTTTCCGTCCACCGCGGGGGTCGGGACGTCGAAGGCGATGCTGGCGATCGCCCCCGCCGTGTAGGGTCCCACCCCCGGCAGCTCCTTCAGGCCTTCCACGGTGCCGGGAAGCTCGCCGTCGAAGCGCTCCCGGACGACGCCGGCGGCCCGGTGGAGATTGCGCGCACGGCTGTAGTAGCCCAACCCTTTCCATAGCTGGAGGATGTCGTCCCGCTCCGCGTCGGCGAGGGCCTCGAGGGTCGGGAACCGCTCCATCCAGCGCTTGTAGTACGGTACGACGGTCTCCACCCGGGTCTGCTGCAGCATCACCTCGGAGACCCAGACGCGGTAGGGATCCTCCTCCCCGCGCCAGGGCAGCTCCCGGCGGGCTTCGTCGTAGTGATCCAGCAGGCGGCGTCGGATCTCCCGGACGTCGTCGGGCTCGAGAGCGCTCATGGGGGAAAGGGTACACGGGGCGGATGCGCTTCACCACCTACACGAAGTACAAGGGCGGCTGGCTCGACGCCCTGAACCTGGAAGGCCTCCTCGAGCACCTCTCCGACTTCCTCATGGACGGCGGCTTCGCCGGCGGTCCCCACTACCACCCGTACTGGGGCTGGTCCGGCACGGACGATCCCAACTCCCTGGACTCCCTGAAGGAAGCCCTCATGAGGGCGCTGATCGAGAGCGGGGAGCTCACCCCCGAGATGCTGGAGGAGCTCCGGGGCGAGGGCGAGGGCGACCCCGACGTCCAGAAGGAGATCGCCCAGCTCCTGGACGATTTGATCGAGCGCCTGGTCGAGGAGGGCTACATCTCCCTGGAGGAGGGCACGCCCATGATGCCGGGAGGCGTCCAGGACGTGACCGGAGAGGGCGAGATCGACGAGGCGAAGGAGGCGGCCCGGCAGGTCCAGTTCGACCTGACCCGGAAGGGCATGGACTTCCTGGGCTACCGGGCGCTCAAGAACCTCCTGGGGGCGATCGGCAAGTCGAGCTTCGGCGCCCACGACACCCGGGAGCTGGCCACCGGGGTGGCCTCCGACGCCGGGAGCAAGCCCTACGAGTTCGGTGACACGCTGAACCTGGACATCCCGGCCACGCTGAAGAACGCCATCGAGCGGGAGGGCCTCGAGGTCCCCCTCGACCTGAAGTACTCGGATCTCATGGTGCACCAGACCGAGTACCGCTCGTCGTGCGCCACCGTCCTGATGCTCGACGTCTCCCACTCGATGATCCTCTACGGCGAGGACCGCTTCACCCCGGCCAAGAAGGTCGCCCTCGCCCTCTCCCACCTGATCCGGACCCAGTTCCCCGGCGACTCGCTCCGGGTCGTGACCTTCGGGGACGAGGCCGAGGAGATCCCCCTCTCCAGGCTGTCCCAGGCCAAGGTCGGCCCCTACCACACCAACACGGCCGCCGGCTTCGAGCTGGCCAGGAAGATCCTCCGATCCCAGAAGAAGGACATGCAGCAGATCATCATGATCACCGACGGAAAGCCGTCGGCCATGACCCTCCCCGACGGCCGGGTCTACAAGAATCCGGGAGGGCTGGATCGCCGCATCCTGCAAGAGACCTTCCGGGAGGTCGCGGCCTGCCGGAAGGAGGGGATCCTCATCAACACCTTCATGCTGGCCCGGGACCACTACCTGGTCGAGTTCGTGAAGAAGGTGGCCGAGATCGCCCGGGGGAAGGCCTACTTCACCACCAGCATGACCCTGGGACAGTACATCATGATGGACTTCCTCAAGGGTCAGAAGAAGCGGATCTCCTGAGTCCCGCGACGGCCTTCCGGCCTCAACGTCCTTCCAGTGCCGGCAGCACCCGAACCCGGGATCGCTGCATCAGGAACCCCCCTTCCAGCGCCAGCCCGAAGGCGTGAAGGCCCACGCCGAAGGCCGCTCCGTACCCGCCCAGGGGTCCCACCAGGAGGACGGCGGCCAAGGCGAGGCCCGTGACCCGTAGCACCGCGCCCTTGCCCACCACGCCGGGACAGCCCACCCGAACGAAGAGTCCCTGGTAGTACTGTCGGTGGCCGTAGAGGAGGGGATAGAGAGCCGCCACCGGCAGCGCGACCGCCGCGCTTCGCAGGAGCTCGGAGTCCAGCTGGAAGACGAGGTCCAGGACGGGCTCCGACACCCACGGGAGGGCCAGCGTTCCCAGCAGAAGGAAGACGCCGGCGGCCAGGGTGGCCGCCCACCGACGGACCCTCCGGTGGCTCCCCCGATCTCCCACCAGGGCGATGCTCGCGTGTTGATATTGGCCCACGGGGGCCGTGACGAACCAGGCCACGGCCTCCACCACCGCGAAGGACGCCAGGGCCAACTCGGGCCGGGGGGTTCGAGCCAGCACCGCATTGATGATGAGGGGCGTGCTCCACCAGAGGACCCCGTT
>CAZMPV010000085.1:0-9294 GCA_964567985.1 uncultured Gemmatimonadaceae bacterium | reverse complement strand
TGATGGTCATGGACACCGAGACCTCGTCCAGGGGGATGCCCCGGAAGAGGGTCTCCATGTCCCGAGCCGAGGAGATGGCGACGCCGCAGATCCCCACCTCCCCCTCGGAGCGGGGGTGATCCGAGTCGTAGCCCATGAGCGTGGGGAAGTCGAAGGCCACCGAGAGGCCGGTCTGGCCGTGGTCCAGGAGGTAGTGGTAGCGCTCGTTCGTCTCCTCGGCGGTCCCGAAGCCGGCGAACTGGCGCTTCGTCCAGAGCCGGGTCCGGTACATGGTGTGATAGGGGCCCCGGGTGAAGGGGTACTCGCCCGGGAAGCCCAGCGCCTCGGAGTAGGGCTCGGCGTCGGCCCGGTCCAGGGGGGTGTAGAGGGGCTTCACCTCCCGGCCCGAGACCGTGGTGAAGAGCTCGTCCCGCTTCGGCACGCCGTCGTAGTCCTCGCGCCACTCCTCGAGCTCCTCCCTGAGCGCCCGGAGCTCGGCCTCCTTCTCGGCGATCTTCTCCCTGAGCTCGGAGGGCGCGCGAGCTTCCTTCTCGGTGGTGGCCATGCGGGCTCCTGTCGTCGGGTCCGGAGAGGTGCTCGGAGAGGGGCGCGGAGGGCCCCGGAACCGTCCCACGATACCCGAAGATAGGGGAAAAGTGTCGGGTCCTGCGAGCCCGGGTAGGGCCGCAGGCCGTCGGCCCGGACGCGGGGAATCTCGCCGGCCCTTGCCCTTCTCGGGCTCGGGCCCTACCCCTGTCGGAACCCGCTCACCCCGACCCGGAGGCGTCAGGATGACCTCTTCGCGCCCGCCGTCCCCGTTCCGCCCCTCCTTCCCGCTCGCCCTGGCGTCCCTCCTCCTTCTTCTCGGCGCCCTCGTCCTCCCCCGGGCCGCCCCGACCCAGGAGACCCCCGACCCCCGGGCCCTCGGCGTGCCCCTGGACGGCACCCCCGGCACCCACAACGCGATCACCGACGTGGCCGGCGTCGAGGTGGGCCACGCCACGATCGTCGAGGGCAGCGGCGAGCTCGTGGTCGGGGAGGGGCCCGTACGGACCGGGGTCACGGCGATCCTCCCCCGGGGCCGGGCCGCCGGCGACACCGCCTTCGCGGCCTGGTTCCCCCTCAACGGCAACGGGGAGATGACGGGCACGACCTGGATCGAGGAGTCGGGGATCCTGGAGAGCCCGATCCTGATCACCAACACCCACAGCGTGGGCGTGGCCCGGGACGCCCTCATCGACTGGATGCGCAGGCGGGATCCGGACTTCCTCTGGGCGCTTCCAGTGGTGGCTGAGACGTACGATGGTAGCCTCAACGACATCAACGGTTTCCACGTTCGACCCGAACACGTATTCGAGGCCCTGGACGGGGCCCGGACCGGGCCGGTGGCCCAGGGCAGCGTGGGGGGCGGGACCGGCATGATCTGCCACCGCTTCAAGGGGGGGATCGGCTCGGCGTCGCGGACGGTCCGGAGCGAGGAGCTGGGCCCCTATACCGTCGGCGTGCTGGTCCAGTGCAACCAGGGGGCCCGCCGGGACCTCCGGATCGCCGGGGTGCCGGTGGGCGCCGAGCTGCGAGAGCCGTCGCCCTGCTACGCCGACCCCTCGGTTCCGGCCGACGCCCGTCGCCGGGGCGTGCCCTTCTGCGAGGGCGTCGAGGGGGGCGGGGAGGCCGGCCGGGCCGCCGCGCCCCCCGAGGGCGCCGGCTCGATCATCATCGTCCTGGCCACCGACGCCCCCCTCCTCCCCACCCAGATCCGGCGCCTGGTGAAGCGGACGGCCCTGGGGCTGGCCCGGATCGGGGGGATGGGCTACAACGGCTCGGGGGACATCTTCGTGGGCTTCAGCACCGCGAACCGCCGGGCCGTGGCCGAGCGGGACCGGGTCGTGGACCTGGAGATGCTCCCCAACGACCGGATCAACGCCCTGGTGGTGGCCTCGGTTCAGGCCACCGAGGAGGCGATCCTGAACGCCATGCTCGCCGCCGAGACCCTGACCGGGATCGACGGCTTCCGGGTGCCGGAGCTGCCCGAGGAGCGCCTTCAGGCCCTCATGGAGCGCTACCGCCCCTGATGTCGGCCACGATCCCCCGGGCCGCCGAATAGGGCGTCTCCCGGCCGGCCACGACCGCGTCGGCGCCCGTCTCCAGGGCCTCCAGCCGGGCGTCGTCGCTCCACGCCAGGCGAACCAGGGAGCGCTCCACCACGTCCCGGATCCGGGTCCGCGCCCGCTCCCGCCGCCGGCGCACCAGCTCGCCGCTCTCCTCGAGGTGGGCCCGGTGAGCGTCCACGGCCTCGATGACCTCCTCGACCCCCTCTCCGGTGGACGCGGTGGTCTTGAGGACCGGGATCTCCCAGCCGTCGGCGTCGTCCTCTCCGGGGCTCCCGTCCTCTCCGGCGGCGGCGCCCCCGCCGCCCGGGCCGCCGGCCCCCTTCCCCGCCGCCTCCTCCCGGGCCCGGGAGAGGTCCACGCCGTGGTGGGCGGGCACGTCCTTCAGCGTCTGGCCGGCCCGGAGCTGCAGCGACACCCTGAGCTCCCGGGCCAGCCGCTCCGCCCCCGGCCGGTCCGCCTTGTTCACCACGAAGACGTCGGCGATCTCCATCAGCCCGGCCTTCATCGCCTGGATCGCGTCGCCCGACTCGGGGACCAGGACCACGACCACCGTGTCGGCCGCCGCCGTGATCTCGAGCTCGGTCTGGCCCACGCCCACCGTCTCCACCAGGACCCGGGCGAAGCCGAACGCGTCCATCAGGTCCACCACCTCCCGGCTCGTGGTGGCGAGCCCCCCGAGGGAGCCCCGGGTGGCCATCGAGCGGATGAAGATCCCCCGGTCCGTGGCCAGGTCGTTCATCCGGATCCGGTCGCCGAGGAGGGCGCCGCCCGAGTAGGGCGAAGTGGGATCCACGGCCACCACCCCCACCTCCTCGTCCCGCGCCCGGTAGGCGGTGGCCAGGGCCGCCGCCAGGCTCGACTTGCCGGCCCCCGGCGGGCCCGTGATCCCGACCCGGCGGGCCTCGAGACCGCCCGCGAGAACCCGGTGAAGGAGCGCCTCGAAGCCCTCCCGCTCGTCCTCGACGACGCTGATCGCCCGGGCCAATCCGATCCGCTGCCGGGCCCGGAAGCGCTCCAGGACGTCTTCCAGCCCCTGGCTCAACCCGTCACCGCCCATCAGCGCCGCCGCTCCTGGGGTCGGATCCCCCGGGCGTGGCGCAGCGGATTCTCCAGGAGGTGGGTGGGGATCACCAGGGCGATCATGAAGAGGACCAGGGCCACGAAGAGCCCGCCTCCCAACAGCCAGAGGCTCCCGGCGGCGATGTAGAGGATCGCCGAGATCACGGCCGTGGCGCTGGCGAAGATCGAGACCAGGAGCCGGCGGGACTGGAGGTGCATGAAGCGCTCCTGGGCCTGGACGTCCCGGGGGTGGACCCGGACCCGGATCTCCTCCCGCTCGGCCCGCACGATCAGGTCCCGGATCGAGCGCAGGGTGGAGCGGGCCTCGCTCAGCAGGTCCTTGGCCAGGGCCACGGGCTCCCGGCCCGTGGTCCGGAGGATCTCGTCCTTCTGGCGGCGGATGACCCGCTTCAGGAGGCCGAGGCCGTCGAAGCGGGGGTCGTAGCGGAAGCCGATCCCCTCCAGGAGCGCCGCGGCCCGGAAGAAGTAGACCAGCTCCTGGGGCAGGACCAGGGGCCAGGTGTAGAAGGTGTCGTAGATCTCTCCCAGGATCTCCTGGATCCGCTCCCGGGAGGTGCCCCGGGCCTCCTCCAGGATCTTCATGACCTCGGTGGCCGCCTCCCGGATCTCGCCCCGCGAGATGTCCTGGCTCACCATGCCCAGCCGGTACATCCCGTTGATCATCCCGTCCAGGTCCTCCCGCTCGACGGCCAGGGCCACGTCCAGGATGTACTCCCGGGTCCAGCGGTGGACCCGGAGCACCATGCCCCAGTCCAGGAGCACCACCGTGCCGTCGTCCTCGACGAGGATGTTGCCCGGGTGGGGGTCGGCGTGGAGGAAGCCGTCCACCATCATCATCCGGAAGTAGAGGCCCGTGAGGGTCTCCATGACGGCCTCGAACTCCAGGTCGCCGGACTCGAAGCGCTCCTTCAGCCGGTCGACCTTGGTCCCCTCGATCCGCTCCATGACCAGGACCCGCCGCCGCGTGTAGGCGTCCAGGACCCGGGGAGCCCGGACGCCGGGATGCTCCCGGAAGAGCTCCCGGAAGCGGCGGATGTTCTCGGCCTCCTGCTCGAAGTCCATCTCCTCCTTCACCCGGACCGAGAACTCCCGGACCACGTTCGTCAGAGCCCGGACGTGGTGGTTCGGGAAGAGGACGTTCAGCCAGAAGAGGATCCGGAAGGAGATGTCCAGGTCCCGGGCCACCGCCTCCTCGACCCCGGGGCGCAGCACCTTCACCACCACGTCCTGGCCCTGGACGCGGGCCCGGTGTACCTGACCCAGGCTCGCCGCCGCCAGCGCCTCCCGGTCGAAGTCCTGGAAGAGCTCGTCCACCGGGGCCTCGAGCTCCCTCTCCAGCACCGCGACGACCTCGTCGGCCGGATCCGGGGGCACCTGGTCCTGGAGGCGGGAGATGGCCGTCAGATACGGCTCCGGGAGGATGTCGGCCCGGGCGCTGAAGAGCTGGGCCAGCTTGACGAAGGTGGCGCCCAGCCCCGCCAGCGTGTCGGTGAGCCGGTCGGCCCTGCGGGCGTGGTGCTCCGGCGAGCGCCGGGCCGGACGCCCGAAGACGATCCAGCGCCGCCGGTCCCTCAGGAACGCGAGGAGGTACGGGAGCAGCCGGGCCACCACCGAGAGCGAGCGGACCAGACGATTCACAGCAGGAGGACCGTGGCCAGGCCGAGGAGGAGGAAGAAGCCGAAGAGGTCGGTGAGGGTGGTGACGAAGACCGACGACGCCACCGCCGGATCGATCCCGATCCGGTCCAGGACCGTCGGAATGAATGCGCCGGCCAGACCCGCCATCACGATGTTGCCCCACATGGCGAGGAGCACCACCACGCCCAGGACCAGGGTCCCCCCCGTGGCCACCGCCACGGCCGTCACTCCCCCGGCGGCGGCCACGCCCAGGGCGGCGCCGTTCACCACGCCGACCAGCGCCTCCTTGCTGACGGCGTCGAAGCGCCGCTCCAGAGGGCCGGTGGCCAGGGCGAGTCCCCGGACCGTCACCGCCAGGGCCTGGGTGCCGGCGTTGCCGCCCATTCCCGCCACGATGGGCATGATCACGGCGAGGTACCAGAGGGCGTCGATCGTCGCGCCGAAGGCCATGACCACCGAGGCGGCCATGCCGGCCGTGACGAGGTTCAGCAGGAGCCACGGGAGCCTGGCCCGTACCGCCTCACCCCACCCGCCCCGGATCTCCTCCTCGTCCGAGAGGCCGGCCAGGCGGAGGATGTCCTCGGTCTGCTCCGCTTCGATCACGTCGAGGACGTCGTCGAAGGTCACACGCCCCAGGAGCTGCTCGAATTCGTTGATGACCGGGATGCTCACCAGGTTGTAGCGGGACAGGAGTCGGCCGACTTCCTCCTGGTCCGTCTCCGGCGACACGGTGGCCACCAGGGGTTCCACGAGCTCCAGGACCGGTGTGTCGGTCCCGGCCACGACGAGCCGGTCCAGGGACACGCTGCCCAGAAGGTGATTCCGCTGGTCGACCACGAAGACCGTGTAGAATTCCTCGACCTCCCGGCCCCTCCGTCGGACCTCCTCGATGGCCTCCCCGGCGGACATGGTGCTCTCCACGGAGACGAGGGCCGTGGTCATCCGCCCGCCGGCGGTCTCCTCGCCGTAGCGGAGCAGCCCCTGGAGGTCGCCGGCCTCCTCGATGGGCAGGGTGGAGAGGATCCGGGAGCGCTCCGACGGCTCGAGCTCGGAGATCAGGTCGGCGGCGTCGTCGTCCGCCATCTCGTGGAGCAGCTCGGCCCCGAGGGCGGGAGCCAGGGCCGCCAGGAGCAGGGCCCGGTCCTCGCCCACCTCCATCTCGGCCAGGGTATCCGACGCCACGCCGACCGGCAGGGTCCGGAGGAGGAGAAGGCGCGCCTCCTCCTCGGTCACCGACTCGATCAGGTCGGCGATGTCCGAAGGGTGGACCTCGTCCAGGAGCGGCTGAAGCCCTTCGAGATCGCCCGCCCGGATCCGTTCCAGGAGGCGTTCCCGCAGGGCGTCCATGTCGGCCGGGGCGCTGGCGTCGGTCATGGCCCGTCTTCGTCGAGGATCCGTCCCACCAGCTCCTCCTGGCGGCGATACATGGGGCTCTCCTCCCGCGTCTCGTCGTCGGGGTGATCGTGGCCCAGGACGTGGAGCGTGCCGTGGACGGCCAGGCGGAGGAGCTCCTCCTCCAGGGCGACGCCGTGCTCGTCGGCCTGCCGCCGGGCCTGACCGAGGCCCACGTAGACGTCGCCCAGGACGGGGTCTCCGGCGTCGTGGAGGCGGAAGGCGATGACGTCGGTGGACCGGTCCCGGTCCAGGTACGCCCGGTTCAGGTCCCGGATCCCGTCGTCGTCCAGGAGGGTCAGGGAGAGCTCTCCCTCGTCGTGTCCCTCGGCCTCCAGGGTGGCACGCAGGCCCCGCTCCAGGAGCCCGACCGGCGCGTCGTCCATCCCCTCCGCGTTGACGTGGACCCGGATCACCCTTCCGAGGTCCCACGGGCGTCCGGATCGCCGTCGTCGGAGCTCGTCTCGGCCCCGGGCTCGGGCTCGCCACCGCTCTCCCGCTCGCCACCGGGCCCCGGACTCCCGGCGGCGCCCGCGGTTTCCCGGGCCGCTCCCCCCGGAATGGGCTCCTCGACGCCCTCGACGCCGGCCACCGTCTCGTCGTCCCTGGACTCGGTCAGGTGGCGGGTGGCCGGATAGTCGATCCGCTGATGATACATACCGCCCAGGATCTTTGCGAACTGCTCCTTCAGCGCGGCGATCTCCTTCAGCGTCAGCGGTGCCTCGTCGAGCTGGCCGGCGTCGATCTTCCCCTCCACGATGCTCTCGATCAGCTCCCGGGTTCGCTCCCGGGTGGGCTCCTGGAGGGCCCGGGTGGCCGACTCCACCGAGTCGGCGAGCATGACGAGCGCCGTCTCCCTGGAGCGGGGTCGGGGGCCCGGATAGCGGAACTGCTCGGGGTCGAGCTCGTCCTCGCCGTACTCCTCCTTCGCCTTCTCGTAGAAGAAGCCGATCTCCTGGGTGCCGTGGTGCTCGGCGATGAAGTCGAGGATCACCTCCGGCACGCCCTCGTCCCGGGCCAGCCGCAGCCCCTCGAGGACGTGCTCCCGGACGATGGAGGCCGAAGTGTCGGGCTTGAGCTTGTCGTGGGGGTTCCGGCCTCCGGGCTGGTTCTCCACGAAGTACTGGGGCTTGAGCATCTTCCCCACGTCGTGATAGTAGACGCCGACCCGGCAGAGGAGCCCGTTGGCGCCGATGGAGTTCGCCGCTGCCTCGGCCAGGTTCGCCACGTTGATCGTGTGGGCGTAGGTCCCCGGCGCCTCCATGGAGAGCTTCTTGAGGAGCGGCCGGTTCGGGTCTGCCCACTCCAGGAGGGTCTGGTCGGTGGTGATCCCGGTGAACCACTCGAAGACCGGCACGAAGCCCATGGCCAGGATCGCGCTGGCCGTGGCGTTGCCCGCGGCCCACGCTATGTCGATCCCCGTGGGCAGCAGGTCCCCTCCCTGGACCAGGGCGAAGGCGAGGATCGTCACGGCGTAGGTGGTGGTGACGACGGCCGCGAAGCCCCAGGTCTGGGCGCGGCGGCGGATCACCCGGACCGTCAGCGCGCCGGCGGCGCCGGCGAGGAGCGTGAGCGCCAGGATCCGGAACTCCGAGAACGGGGGCAGGAGCCCGGTGATGACCCCGACCAGGAGCCCCAGGACCAGGGCCAGCCGACCGTCCCAGAGGACGGCCACCGCCAGGGTCACGAAGGCCACCGGCAGGACCTCGGGGGGCCAGCTCTGGGCCGCGACCACCCGCCCGAAGCCGAAGTAGGCGCTCACGAGAATCGCCTGGAGCAGGAGCCAGCGGAAGTTCCCGTAGATCTCCGGCCGGAAGAAGTAGAGGAGGAGCCCGAAGACGGAGAAGAGGAGCAGGTTGAGGAGGCCCGCGCCGAAGAGGGGCGCCAGGTCCAGGCCCCGGTCCTCCAGGAGCCCCTGGGTCCGGAGCTGCTCCTGATAGGCGTTGAGCCGCTCCACCTCGCTCTCGCCGATGGGATCGCCCGCCCGTACGATGACCTGGCCGGCGAGAACGTTCTCCTTGGTCGTGGGCACCGAGCGCCGGGCCGCCTCCTTGTCCAGCTCGGTCGGCACCACGTCCAGGGCGAAGGTGGGCTCGACGAAGCGGATCAGGATCAGGCGAAAGAGGTCTTCCAGGTCCGGCGACACCGTCCCCAGGACCGCGGTGGCCCGGTCCAGGAACTCCCGACCCACCAGGAGGGAGTCCACCGGAATCGAGCGCTCCTCGCCCCCCTGCCGCCGGACCGTGATCCGGTCGGTGGTGATCTCCTCGGCCTGGGAGGCGTCCACCACCCCCCGGGGCACGATCTGGCGGGCCACCCGGAGGGCGGCCTCCTCGATCCGGCCCCGGGCCTCGTCGTCGGCGAGGAGGGTGAGCTGGTCGGGGGTCGCGGCGATGCCGACCTCGGAGAGCACGTTCTCGACCCCGCTGGGCCCGGCCTCCGCCGCCGCCTCGTCCAGGCGCCCGAAGAAGCGCTCCAGCCGGGCTCCCATGGAGTCGGCGGCGGCGGGCCTGTGCTCGAAGGTCGGGGGCACGGCCGCGGCGGCCTCGTTTCGGTCCCTGCGGAGCTCGTCCTCGGTCTTCGGCACCGCGAAGGGGACCTCGGCCTGGACGGTCTCGTCGGCCACGGTCCCGACCTCGTAGCGGGCCACGTCCATCCGGTCGGCCGGGGGGAAGAGCCCGGTGACCAGGGCAGCGAGGCCGACCAGGAGGAGGAGGCGGGCCCCGTGGTGAACGACGGCGTCGGGCCAGGTCTGCTCGGGAGCCCGGTTCAGGAGGGCCGCGATCCCGTCGCTGCGGTCGCTCCCGCCCTCGGGGGTCACGCGGTCCCGTCTCCGCCGGCGTCCCGGTAGGCCCGGATGATGTCCTTCACCAGGCGGTGCCGGATGACGTCCGTGGCGTCCAGGTAGACGAAGGAGATGCCGGAGATGTCCTTGAGGATGTTCTCGATCTCCAGGAGGCCGGACTCCTTCCGATGGCCCAGGTCGATCTGGGTCTTGTCGCCGGTGATGACCACCCGGGAGTTCAGGCCGAGCCGGGTCAGGAACATCTTCATCTGGGCCGTGGTGGCGTTCTGGGCCTCGTCCAGGATCACGA
>CAZMPV010000084.1:0-9300 GCA_964567985.1 uncultured Gemmatimonadaceae bacterium | reverse complement strand
CGACGGACGCCGCTCCGGCGTCCCGCGTCCGACCATCGATCGAGATGAACGACCATGTGGAGCGAAAGGACCGATCGCCGCGCGGCCTCGGCCGCGATCCTCGCCCTCGCCTTCTTCCTGCTGGCCGGGCCCCGTCCGGTCGCCGGCCAGGAGGTGAGCGTGGGGGCGGAGATGGGGGTGAGCTTCTTCACCTTCGGAGGTGAGGGGCTCGAGGGGCTGGACGAGTACCGGACCGGGCTCGTCGGCGGCGTCTCGGCGGCCTACCGACTCACCGACCTGTGGTCGCTGGAAAGCGGCGTCCGGTGGGTGGAAAAAGGTGCCGAGGGAGACCTGGTCGGATTCGAGGGGCCGATCTCGGCGGACCAGCGGCTGAGCTACGTGCAGGTGCCGCTCCTCCTCCGGGTCGCTTTCCTCCCGGAGAGCCCGGTTCGGCCGTCCCTGTCCGCGGGCCCGGCGATCTCCTTCGAGACCCGCTGCCGGATGCGGGCCCTGGAGCCGGCATCGGTGGTTTCCTGTGACGCCGAGGAGGACCGCCCCGGGACCGATGTGGGCTTCCTCTTCGGCGCCGGCGTCTCGTGGCGGGTGGGCCCCGCCGACGTCCTGGTGGAAGGGCGCTACGACCTGGGGCTCCGGGACATCGACACCGTGGACGCCCTGGACACCCACAACCGGGGCTTCACGCTGGCCCCGAGGATCTCGATTCCGGTCCGGCGCTGAGGACGGACCCGGACCGGGTCTTCCATCCGTCTAGAACCTGGACGCCGTGACCCGGTGGTCGGCCAGGGGCCACGCCTCGTCGAGGCGGTCCCGGACCCGGTCGGCCTCGAAGTCCCGGCCCCGGGCCCGGAGCGCCTCTTCCAGGCCGATCAGCGACCACCCGTTCCGGGGGTGGTCTTCCAGCGACGCCCGGTAGACCCGCTCGGCCTCTTCGGGCCGGTCGGCCTCGAGGAGCGCCGCCCCCAGCCAGTGCCGGGCCGAGAAGTTGAGGGGCTCGGGCTCGTCGTAGTTGAGGGCGTCCTCGGCGGCGACGGCCTCTTCCAGGGCGGCCACGGCGCCGTCCAGGTCCCCGTCTTCCCGGAGGATCTCGCCCCGGAGGATGCCGGCCACCACGGGCAGCAGCTCGTCGGCGTCGTGGCGGCGGTAGCGGGCGCCGGGGTGGTCGCGGACCGCCGACTCGATCCGCTCCAGATAGGCCCGGGCGCTGTCGGCCGAGCCCGTCCGCAGGTGGGCGTGGCCCCGGGCGAAGGCCCAGAGGCCCCGCTGGACGGTGGCGGCGGGGGCGTCGTCCAGGGCCAGGACCTCGTCGAAGCGGCCGAAGCGCAGCAGCGTGAGGGCGTGGTAGAAGTCGCCGTCGCCCACGAGGGCGTCGTAGTCCTTGCCGGCCTGGATCGCCACGGCGCCCTGCCCCGCCATCGAGGCGGCGAAGAGCAGCATGTGGAGGTTGTGGGAGGGGTAGATGGCGAAGGCGTCGCCGCCCTCCCGGGCCGTCAGGTCCGAGTGCCACGCCCGGAGGTTGGCCCGCACCCCGTCGTTCCAGCGGCCGATCCGGTTGTAGGTGTGGGACGGCATGTGGTTCACGTGGCTGGCGCCGGGGATCGCGGTGCCCAGGTAGTCGGCGCAGGGCTCGGCCTTCTCCGGCGCCTCGGTGGACTCGGTGGCGTGGATGTAGAGGTGGCACGCCCCGGGGTGGGTCAGCTCCCGGGCCAGGACGTCTTCCAGCACCCGGTGGGCCCTGCGGGTCAGGGGGTTGTCCAGGTTCCAGGAATCGGCCCGGGGGCTCTCCAGGAGCATGAGCGACTCGCCGTAGAGCGTGCCGGCCTCCAGGTCCGTGGGAAAGCGCTCCCGGACGTCGGCCATCGCCTCGGAGTAGATCGAGTCCAGCTCGGTCCGGCGGTCGGCGTCGTGGGTCGGCTCGTAGCGGGTCGCCATCGCCTCGATCAGCGCCCGCTCCACCGGGGTTACGTTGCCGTCCGCGGCGGCGAGCTCCGACGCTCGCTGGATCGCGGCGTACGCCCGGGGCGCGTCGTCGGCCGACATCCTCCCGTTCAGGTAGGGGCCCCACGCCCACGCCTCGCCCCAGTAGCACATGGCGCACTCCGGGTCCCGCTCCTGGGCCTCCCGGAAGGAGCGTGCGGCCCGCTCCGGGGTGAAGGCGTACATGAGCTGGATGCCCTGGTCGAAGTACGCCTGGGCCTCCCGGGAATCCGTCGTGACGGTCCGGTGGAAGGGGCCCAGGGCGCCCTCGTGGAGGGGCATGGGCTCGGAAAAGTCGTCGGGGTAGGTGGGCTCGGGGGCGGACTGGGCGGCGAGGCCCGGGCCCGCCAGCACGACGAGGGCGCAGGCGAGGACGGAGGGGGAGCGTGGGAACGGGGGCACGGCGGTTGCTCCGGAGGCTGGAGTGGGACGACGGTGGACGATCGCGCGAAGGAGTCCCGGGCACGGTATCTCCCGGCGCCCCGGTGGACAACCGGTCAGAACACTGAGTCCTCCAGCATTACGTCCGCCTTCGCCCACGCTTTCCTGAAGCGCTCATCCACCGCGGCGGCCTCGTCGGACCTGCCCTGGGCCCGGAGCGCCCGGGCCAGCCCCCGGAGCGACCAGCCGTTCTCCGGAAAGCGCTCCAGGCTCTTCCGGTAGACGGCCTCGGCCTCGGCCGGCCGGCCCGCCTCCAGGAGCGCGGCCCCCAGGCGGTGGCGGACGGGAAGGTGCCAGGTGGGCGGCTCGTCGTAGAGGAGGTCGTCTTCCAGGGCGACGCCGCGCTCCAGGTGGCGGACCGCCGCGCCCGGGTCCCCCCGGGCGGCGGCGAGCTCGCCCTTCACCACCGTCGCGGCGATCTCCAGGACCGACGCCGCCGAGTTGATGCCCCAGATCATCTCGTCCTCGAGGCGTTCCGCCTCGGCCCGGCGGATCCGTTCCAGGGCGGCGAGCTCCTCCTCGGCCCGGGCCGGCTCGTCCCGGGCGGCGTGGGCCAGGGCCCGGGCGTAGCGCCAGATCCCGGTGGGGTAGGGGAGGCCGGCCGGCCTGGGCTCGCCGAGGATCTCCTCCCAGCGGCCGAAGCGGACGAAGGCGAAGAGCGGCGTGACCAGGTAGTGCTGGAGGGCGGCCAGGCCGGGCTGGTCCATGAGCTCCGGGTCCACGCCGCCGGCGGTCTGGCGGGCCGCCTCGACGGCCTCGGCGCTCCGGCCCGCCATCTCCGCGGCGAACCAGAGGAAGTGGTGGTTGTGGGGCACGTAGGCGATCCGGTATTCGCCGTCGGGGGCCATGTCGTCGATCATCTCGCGGTCGGCGTGGGCCGCGTGGTGGTTGGTCTCGATGGCGTCGTTGTAGCGGCCCACCCGGATGTAGACGTGCCCGGGCATGTGGACGATGTGGCCGGCGGCGGGCATGAGGTCGTCGATCCGCTCCGCGCAGGGGAGCGCCCGCTCGGGCTCGGCGGACTCGACGGTGTGGATGAAGAAGTGGCACGCCCCGGCGTGCTCCCGGTTCCGCTCCATGACCGTCTCGAGGCCCCGGACGGCGGCCCGCATGTGGGAGCGGAGCTCGCCCTCGTCGGTCCAGTAGTCCCAGGGGCTCAAGAGCATCAGGGCCTCGGCCCGGAGTGTGTGGGCGTCGTCGTCGGCGGGGAAGCGCTCGGCCACTTCGGCCATCGCCTCGGCGTAGGCCGAATCCCGGGCGGCCCGGTTCTCGGTCGGCTCCGGACCGTAGCGGGCCACGACGGCGTCGATGTACGCCCGCTCCCGGGGGGTCACGTCGGCCTCACCTTCGGCGAGCTCCCGGGCCCGGCGGGCGGCCCGGTATGCCGTGGCGCCGGAGGCCGAGTCCATGGCCGAGTTGATGTTCGGCCCGTGGGAGAGGGCCACGCCCCAGAGGCACATGGCGCACTCCCGGTCGAGCTCGGCGGCGTGGCGGAAGGACTCGATCGCCTCGGCGTGGTTGAAGGCGTAGTGCAGCCGGAGCCCCTGGTCGAAGTAGCGCTGGGCCCGGGAAGCGTCGGTCGTGACCTCCATGTGGTGGTCGCCCAGGCCGTCGTAGAGGGGCGGGGCCTCGCCTCCGTTCTGGGCCGAGAGCGGCGGGCCCGGGGCGGAGGAGAGGACGAGGAGGAAGAGGGTGGCGAGGGCGGGCACGCGAATCGGTGACGAGAGGTCCATGGGAGTCTCCGGGATGCTCGACATTCGGCTCTTCGTCTGGCTCGACATATCTCCATACCGACTGGTTGGTATCTAACGGGATGTCGGGGACGGTGTCAAGCGAGAGGGCCCGAAGCGTCCGTGGGGGAACGGTCAGGCCCGGCGGGTCGAAGCCCTTGCGCGGGGAGGACGACGGCGTGAGGTTGACGTGACCATACCGGACGGTCGGTAGCGCGCCGATCACGGAGACGACGAGGGCGGACGCAACCCATGGCCCGAAATCCCGAGAAGACCCGCACCGCCATCATGGACGCGGCCGAGGCGCTGATCCTCGACCATGGCTTCGCCGGCACCTCGGTGGGGTCGGTGGTGGAGATGGCGGGCGTCACCAAGGGCGCCTTCTTCCATCACTTCGACACCAAGGCCGACCTGGCCCGGGCCCTGGTGGAGCGCTACGCCCGCTGGGACCGGGAGAAGCTCGAGGGCGCCCTGGAGCGGGCCGAGCGGATGAGCAACGACCCGCTCCAGCAGGTGCTGATCGTCGTCACCCTCTTCCAGGAGGAGGCCGAGGAGCTGGCCGAGCCCTACCCCGGCTGCCTCTTCGCCTCCTACGGCTATCAGACCGAGCTCTTCGACGAGGAGACGATGGACGTCGCCCGCCGGGCCATGCTCCTCTGGCGCGACCGCCTGGCGGAGAAGTTCGCCGAGGCCGCCGAGTGCAGCTCGCCCCGAGTGCCCGTGGACCCCGCGGGGCTGGCTGACATGATCACGGTGATCTTCGAGGGCGCGTTCATCATGTCCAAGACCCTCGAGGACCCGGAGGTCGTGGCCGAGCAGCTCGGCCACTACAAGCGCTACGTGGAGCTGGTGTTCGGGGTGGAGGGATAGGACGAGAAGCCGACCAGCCGGCATCCGGGCCCGGCCGGGAGTTGACCCCGCGGACCGAGCGTCGCCAAGGTCAGGGTGCGAGGGCGAACGGATCCACCGAGGAGGAGACCGTGGAGAGCCTGAAGGGCAAGCTGCTGATCTCGAGCGGCGGTCTGTACGACCCCAACTTCCGCCACACCGTCGTCCTCCTCGCGGAGCACAACGAGGAGGGCGCGGTGGGCGTGGTCCTGAACCGGCCCCTCGAGGCCGAGGTGGAGAACGCGGTGCCGGCGCTGGCCGATCTCGTCGGCCCCGGAGAGCTCCTCTTCGACGGCGGGCCGGTGGAGCCGCGCCAGGCGGTGCTGCTGGCCGAGCTCACCGGCCCCGAGCTCATCGACGTCCCCGTCTTCGGCTCCGTCGGGTTCCTCACCGGGGAGGTCCCCGAGTTCCTCGAGTCCCACGTGCTCCGGGCCCGGGTCTTCCTGGGTCACGCCGGCTGGGGCCCCGGTCAGCTCGAAGCCGAGATGGAGGCCGACTCGTGGATCGTCGAGCCGGCCACCGAGGACGACGTCTTCACCCCCTCCCCCGACGAGCTCTGGCGCGCCGTCCTGAAGCGGAAGGGGCCGCCCTACGACCTGGTGTCGCGGATCCCCTTCGATCCGTCGGTGAACTGAAGGGCTCGGGCGCCCCTCCCCCCTACCGCCGGAAGGTCATCGTCGCACCCACTCCCAGCCCCCGGATCGTGACCGTATCGCCCGACCACGACGCGGAGTCCGTGTCGCCGTCCGGGTAGGTGAGCGTCAGGGTGTTGCCGTCCCGGGTCCACGTGCACGTCGTGTCCCCGACGGAGGTCGTCGAATCGGTGGGACCGCTGACCGTGAACTCGAGCTCGGCGAGGCAGGTACCGTCGGCGTCGAGGGTCAGCGACCCCCCCGTCACTTCCAGCGTCTCGAGGCCGTCCGCGATGATGAGGTAGGGCAGCCCCTGCCCGGAGATCTGCACGAGCTGATAGGTGCCGACGGGCGTGGGCTCGGGCCCCGTGGGGTCGTCGCCGCACGCGCCGCCCACCACGAGCGAGAGGAGCAGGATCAGCCCATGAGCCGGGAGGACGCGGGGGCGGGCTGCGGAACGGTTCATGGTATGGGGCTCGCTACGGCGGGCGGTGGCGCTTGCTATAGAACCATACGCCCGAGGAGCCGAGGGGTGTCGAGCCGGCGCTCTCTTGCGCGAGATGCTATGTCAAGATAGATCTATGCTCATCTAATTCTATACGGAGATAGATCATGGCCGAGACGATCCGCATGACCTACCCCACCGCGATGGTTCTCCAGGCCCTGGCGGGCGGCCACCGCTACGGCTTCGAGATCGCCGAGGCCGCGGGCCTGAGGCCCGGCTCCGTGTACCAGATCCTCCGGCGGCTGGAGGAGGCCGGGCTGGTGACGGGCGAGTGGGAAGAAGCCGAGATCGCCCACGACGAAGGGCGTCCGGCCCGGCGCTACTACCGCCTGACCCCCGAGGCCGAGCCGGAGCTGGAGCGGGCCCGCTCCCGCTATCCGGCGCTGGAGCGGGTGCCCGGCACGCCGGGCCCGGAACATGCCTGAGGCTCCCGTGATCGACCGGCTGCTGCGCCTGCTGACGCGGCTGGTGCCGGCCGCCCGGCGCGACGAGTGGCTCCGGGAGTGGCGGGGCGAGCTGGCGCATCAGCGGAGCCGGGGCGCGGCCGGTCCGCGCGTCCTTCTCGCGGCCGCCGAAGACGCGGTGGGCCTCCGGCTCCGGAACCCGGGCACCCTCTGGATGGCCAAGGAGGGGCGGCTGGCCGCCCGGGCCCTGGCCCGGCGCCCGGTCTTCTCGGCGGTGGTCGTCGGCACCCTCGCCCTGGGCATCGGCGCCAACACCGCCGTCTTCAGCGTCCTCTACGACACCCTGCTCCGCCCGCTCCCCTACGAGGCGCCCCAGGAGCTCGTTTCCCTGGAGATGGTCTTCCGGTCCGCCGACCACGGGACCCACCCGGCGGCGGCGTCCGAGCCCGAGTACCTGGACCTGGACGCCGAAGCCGACTTCTTCGCCGAGCTCGCCGCGTACAGCCGGAGCGGCTTCAACCTGGGCGGCCTCGACCGGCCGGAGCGGGTGACGGGGGCCACCGTCACCCCCGATTTCCTCGAGCTGCTGGGCGTGACACCGATCCTGGGCCGGGACTTCGTGGCCGACGACGGCCGGCCCGGGGCGGAGCGGGCGGTCATCCTGAGCCACGGGCTCTGGCGCCGGGCCCTGGGTGGGGATCCCGGGGCCGTCGGCTCGACGATCCTCCTGGACGATCGGCCCCACCGGGTGGTCGGGGTCCTGCCCGAGACGTTCACCTTCCCCGGGGACGACGCCGAGCTCCTCCGGGCCATGGTCCTCGATCCGGCCGACCTGGGTGACCGGAGCTCCCACTACCTGCAGCTCCTGGCCCGCACGGCACCCGGCCTCGACGCCACGGACGGCCAGGCCCGCCTGGACGACCTGCTCCGCCGCTGGGAGGAGGCGTACCCGGACCGCCACGACCCGAACCTGGAGGGCCACCCGATCGAGGTGGTGGAGCTCCGGGAGCGGATGGTGGGCGACACCCGGGCCTCGCTGCTCCTGGCCATGGGGGCCGTGGGCCTGATCCTCCTCATCGCCTGCGCCAACATCGCCAACCTCATGCTGGTCCGGGCCCGGGGACGGAGGCGGGAGATGGCGCTCCGCCGGGCGCTGGGCGCGGGCCGGGGCGACCTGGTCCGGCACCTGCTGGTGGAGAGCCTGCTCCTGGGCCTGGCGGGTGCGGCCGGGGGGCTCGTGCTGGCGGTGGGCGGCCTCCGGCTCATGGAGGTGGCCGGGGGCACCTTCCTGCCGGGCGTCGAGGGGGTGGGCCTGGACGGCGTCGCCCTGGCCTTCACCCTCCTCCTGGGTGTGGTGACCAGCGTGGCCTTCGGGCTGGCCGCCGCCTTCGTCGCCGACGAGGGTGGGCTGCGGGGAGCCCTGACCGCCGGCGACGTCCGCTCCACCCGCGGTCGGGGCGGCCTCCGGGTTCGCCGCGGCCTCGTCGTGGCCGAGGTCGGCACCGCCGTGCTCCTGGTGGTGGGGGCGGGGCTGCTGCTCCGGAGCGTGGCCCGGCTCCAGGGCGTGGATCCGGGCTTCGAGCCGGAGGGCGTGGTGGTGGCCAGCTTCTCGCTCACCACGGCGGCCTACCCCGAGCCGGGCGACGTCGCCCGGTTCCACCGGACCCTCGACCAGAGACTCCGGGCGCTGCCCGCCGTGGAGGAGGTGGGGGCGATCCGGTCCCTTCCCCTCCGGGACGGCGCCATGGGCATCGAGTCGATCGAGATCGTGGATCGGCCCCGGACCGACGAGGAGGAGGCCTGGGAGGTGGCCGGCTACCAGATCGTGAACCCCGGCTACTTCGAGGCCATGGGGATTCCGGTGCTCGAGGGCAGGCTTCCCACCTGGAGCGACGACACCGACGCCGTGCCGGTGGCGGTGATCAACCGGACCATGGCCCTGGCCTTCTGGGGCGGCCAGGACCCCCTCGGCGAGCGGTTCCGGCTCGGCCCCGAGGATTGGGGCAACCCGGTCCTGACCGTGGTGGGCGTCGTCGCCGACGTCCGCCAGGCCGGCCTCACCGGCGACCCGTCGCCCCGCTTCTTCGTGCCCCGGGCCCAGGCCACGGCGATCTACGGCGGACTGGGAATCCGCTACGCCACGCTGGTGGTCCGGGCCGGCAGCGAGCCGGGGGCCACGCTCCGGGCGCTCCGGGAGACGGTGAGCGCCCTGGATCCGGACCTGCCGGTGGTCCGGACCGGCTCCATGGACGAGATCGTGACCCGGTCCCAGGGCGACACCCGGGCCCTGGGCGTGCTCCTGAGCGCGTTCTCCATCCTGGCCCTGATCCTGGGCGCCGTGGGCATCTACGGTCTCGTGGCCCACTCGGTCACCAGCCGCACCCGGGAGATCGGCGTCCGGATCGCCCTGGGCGCCCGGCCCGGGGAGGTGGTGGGCTCGGTGCTGGGCGAAGGCGTGCTCCTGGCCGGCGTCGGGGTCGTGCTGGGCGTGGCCGGCGCCCTGGCCGGCGCCCGGCTCCTGGAGAGCCTCCTCTACGGGGTGGGGGTCTACGACCCGGTGGCCTACATCGCCGGCCCGGCGATCCTCCTGGGCGTGGCGGTCCTGGCCGCGTTGCTGCCGGCGCGGCGGGCCGCCCGGATCGATCCGGTGGAGGCGATGCGGGCGGAGTGACGGGGCGTCCGCCTACGTCACGCACCTCCCGCGGGCGAACGGCATGATCGTCTCC
>CAZMPV010000083.1:0-9312 GCA_964567985.1 uncultured Gemmatimonadaceae bacterium | reverse complement strand
TCGGGCTCCGGGAGCGGGGGGTCGGACTCACCGTGAAGGTCGAGGACGGGGCCCGACGGGCCAGCGGCGCGGCCCTGGTCGAGGTCCTGGAGGCCCTGGACGTCCTCGACGGCGACGAGATCGGGGACCTCGCGGAGTTTCACCGCCCCCGGGTCCGGAACACCCGGAACGAGGAGGTGGGCGAGATCCGGCCGGAGCTCGAGCTGCTCCGGGGATGAGCGGCACGGCCGATGGAGCCGGCGGCGCCCTGGACGACGCCGAGCGGGCCCTGGTCGAGCTGAGCGCGGCCCTGGCGGCCCGTGAGACCGACGCCCTGGAGGCGGCGCTGGAGCGGGCCCGGGCGGCGTCCCGACCCGGAGCCGTGGAGGAGGCGATCCTCCAGAGCTACCTCTTCCTGGGCTATCCGGCGACGCTGAACGCCTTCGCCCGCTGGCGGGAGCTGTCGGGGCGGAAGGCGGGACCCGCCGGGCCCGAGGAGTGGGACGCCTGGGCCGAGCGGGGTCGGCGGGTGTGCCGGACCGTCTACGGAGGGCAGTACGACGCCCTCCGGGAGAACGTCCGCCGGCTCCACCCCGACATGGAGCGCTGGATGGTGGTCGAGGGCTACGGGAAGGTGCTGGGCCGGCCCGGCCTGGAGCTCCGCCTGAGGGAGCTCTGCATCGCGGCGCTCCTGGCGGTGCAGGACGTTCCGGTCCAGCTCCACTCCCACCTCCGGGGAGCCCTGAACGCCGGGGCCGCCCCGGCGGAGGTGGATGAAGCCCTCGCGGTGGCGTCGGGGTATATGGACGACGACGCCCGGACCGTGGCCCGGGCCACCTGGGAGCGGGTGCGGGAGCGGGCCCGCCGAGCGTAGCGAGTCGCCGAAGACGAACGGACCACACGGGACGCAATGTTCATCGATCGCGCCGTCATCAACGTCTACGGGGGCCACGGCGGCGCCGGGGCGGAAGCCTTCCGCCGGGAGAAGGGCGTGCCCCGGGGCGGCCCCTCCGGCGGCGACGGCGGCCACGGCGGCGATGTGGTCCTGGAGGTGGACCCCCACCTCTCGACGCTGGTGGACTACAGCTACAAGGACCACTACCGGGCCGAGCGGGGTCAGCACGGGAAGGGAAAGAACCAGACCGGCGCCAGCGGCGACGACCTGGTCCTGGCGGTTCCGCCGGGCACGGTGGTACGGGACGCCGACAGCGGCGAGCTTCTGGGCGAGCTCGTGGACGATGGCGACCGGCTGGTGGTGGCCGAGGGGGGGCGGGGCGGTCGGGGGAACGCTTCCTACGCCACGGCGACCCACCAGGCGCCCCGGGAATGGGAGTCCGGGGAGTACGGCGAGGAGCGACGGCTCGAGCTCGAGCTGAAGCTGATCGCAGACGTGGGGCTGGTCGGCGAGCCGAACGCCGGCAAGTCCACCCTGCTCGCGGCCATCTCCCACGCCAAGCCGAAGATCGCCGAGTACCCCTTCACGACCCTGGAGCCGAACCTGGGGGTCGTGAAGCTCTCGGACTTCCGCTCCTTCGTGGTGGCCGACATTCCGGGCATCATCGAGGGTGCACACGAGGGGAAAGGGCTGGGCCACCAGTTCCTCCGGCACGTGGAGCGGACCCGTACCCTGGCGCTCCTGGTGCCGGTGGACGCGGAGGATCCCCAGGCCGAGTACGAGCTCCTCAGGGACGAGCTGGCGAGCCACTCCGGGACCCTGGCCGACATTCCGCACTGCCTGGTCCTGAGCAAGGCGGACCTCCTCGGGCCCGACGAGTCGGCGCCCGGAATCGACGCGCCCGACGCCTGGGACACCTTCCTCCTCAGCGCGGTGACGGGGGACGGCGTGCCGGAGCTGCTGGAAGCGCTCTGGACCCGGAGCCGGGAGGAGGAGAGCGAAGCCACGGACGACCTGGCCGAAGAGGAGTGGTGGGTGCCCGAGGAGCTCGAGTAGGGTGCCCGGGACCCCGCCGGATCGGGCTCCGGAACGGGCCGAAGGGGAAGCCAGAGCGCTGATCCACCTGGGTCTCCTGCCGGGGGTGGGCGAGCGGAGCGTCCTGGCGCTCGCGAAGGCCTTCGGCTCGGCCCGGGCCGCCCTGGAGGCGCCGGCGGCGGCCTTCGACGAGGTGGTCCGGTGCGCGGCGGCCGACCGACGGGAGGACCGGGCCCTCGAGGCCCGGGTCGACGAGATCCTGGACGCGGCGGATTCGGTCGGCGCCCGTCTGCTGGGGTTCGGCTGCCCGGGGTACCCCGACGTTCTGACGGACCTCCACGATCCGCCCCCGATCCTCTTCCTGCGGGGCGACGCGGCCCTCCTCGACGGGCCGGCGGTCGCGGTGGTGGGGTCCCGGAAGGCGACGGGATACGGTCGGCGCATGGCCGGGCGGATCGCCGGCGCCCTGGCCCGGGCCGGCGTCACGGTGGTGAGCGGCCTGGCCCTGGGCGTCGACGCGGCGGCGCACCGGGGCGCCCTGGACGCCGGGGGGCGAACGCTGGCCGTCCTCGGCGCCGGGGTGGACGTGCCCCACCCCGCCACCAACGCGGCCCTCTTCGAGATTCTGGCCGCCGAGCACCTCCTGGTCTCGGAGTTCCTTCCCGGCTCTCCCGCTCTCTCCCACCACTTCCCGAAGCGGAACCGGATCCTGGCGGCTCTTTCCCGGGCCGTCGTGGTCGTGGAGGCGGCCGAGAGGAGCGGGGCGCTGATCACCGCCGAGCACGCCCTCGACCTCGGCCGGGAGATCGTGGCGGTGCCGGGGCCGGTGGACCGGGCGACGAGCCGGGGGGCGAACGCCCTGCTCCGGGACGGCGCCCACGTGCTCACCGCTCCCGAGGACGTGGTGGAGATCCTGTCCTGGATACCGGGGCTCCGGGAAATCGAGCCCGACTCCGGAATCGGGGGCGGGCCGCCTCCGGCGCTGGGACGGCGCGCCCGGGAGGTCTGGGAAGCCCTGGGGGAGGGAGGGGAGACGCCGGACCGGGTGGCCCGGCGCCTGGCCGTCTCCCCGGCGGACGTGCTCTCCGACCTCTCCCTCCTGGAGATGGACGGCTGGGTCGAGCGCCGCCCCGGCATGCGCTTCGCCCGGGTCCCGCCGGCCGGAGCGTGAGCCGGAGGGGGGCCCGGCCGGGTGTCCAGACCCCGTCAGAGCCTGGAACCTGCGAGACCGGGATGCATACTGTAGGGCGGCTCTCGAGCGCCCCTCGCCGGCGGACGCCCGGGAGCGCACCGACGCCCCCTCCGGCCGGAGGGGCACCTTCTCCCGAATCGACTCGCGGCGGAGCTGGACGAGCGCATCGACGACCATGGCTGAGCAGGACATCCGACCGACGACCCAGGAAGAGCTGACGGACCGGGAGCGACGGGTCCTGGAGGCCGTGGTGCGCATCTACGTGGACACGGCCGAGCCCACGGGCTCCCGGACCGTCGGCAAGCGCTCCGAGCTCTCGGTCTCGCCGGCCACGATCCGCAACACCATGGCCGACCTGGAGGAGAAGGGCTATCTGACCCATCCCCACACGTCGGCGGGACGGGTGCCCACGGATCAGGCGTATCGCTTCTTCGTGGACCAGCTCGTCCGGCCGGCGCCGCTGACGCCGGAGGAGCAGGCCCGGGTCGTCCAGGAGCTCGAGGAAGCGGGCACGTCGGCGCTGGGCCGGCTGGTGCAGCACGCCACCCGGGCCCTGAGCCTCCTCTCCATGGAGCTCGGCGTGGCCATGGCGCCCCGACTCGACGACACCGTCCTGGAGAAGCTGGACCTGGTCCGGGTCTCCTCGGACAAGGTGCTCCTGGTGGCCCAGATCCAGAGCGGCCTGGTCCGGACGGTCTACGTGGATCTCTCCAGCGAGGTGCCCCGGGACGGCCTGGTGACCGTGGCCACGATCCTGAACGAGCGCCTCGCCGGCCTGAGCCTGAAGGAGATCCGGGAGACGCTCCCCGACCGGCTCCGGGACGTGCGCCCCGAGGACGAGGCCGCCGACGAGCTCCTGAACATCTTCATGCAGTCCGGCGTCGAGCTCTTCGACTGGCCGGACCTGCTGGGCTCGGAGATCACCCTGGGACAGGCGAGCGTCCTGGCCTCCCAGCCGGAGTTCACCTCCGGGGAGCGTCTCAAGGGTCTGATCGAGCTCACCGAGCGGCGGGATCTCCTGGCGGGCGCCCTCGGCGAGCGGGAGCACGGCCAGGGACTCCGGATCACCATCGGGGGAGAGAACCCCTCCGAGGAGCTCGCCGACTTCACTCTGGTCACGTCGGAGTACCGCGTGGGCGGCCTGAAGGGCGTGATCGGCGTCATCGGGCCCACCCGCATGGAGTACGAGAAGGTGATCGCGATCGTGGACTACACGTCCGCCCTGGTTAACCGCATCCTGAAGGCATAGAAGGGTCAGAATGGCCGACTACTACGACCTCCTGGGGGTCTCCCGGGACGCCAGCACCGAAGAGATCAAGAAGGCGTATCGGAAGCTTGCGATGGAGTATCATCCCGACCAGAACGAGGGCTCCAAGGAGGCCGAGGAGCGGTTCAAGGAGATCACCCAGGCGTACGAGGTCCTCCGGGATCCGGACCAGCGGGCCCGCTACGACCGCTTCGGCGAAGAGGGCGTGAAGGGCCGCGGCGCCCGGGGTGGCGGCTTCGGGGCCGGCGGCTTCGACTTCGCCGACGCCATCGAGATCTTCATGCGGGACTTCGGTGGCGGCGGAATGGGCGGCTTCGAGGAGATCTTCGGCCAGCGGGGCCGGAGCCGGGGCGGCCGCCGCGACGGCCAGGAGGCCGGCGAGCGAATCCGGGTGCGGCTCCCCCTCACCCTGGAGGAAGTGGCCGAAGGCGTCACGAAGACGATCCGCCTCAAGGTCCTCGACCCCTGCGAGGAGTGCGGCGGGACCGGCGCCGCCGGAGAGGGAGGGCCGAGCACCTGCCCCGACTGCCAGGGCTCGGGGCAGGAGCGCAACGTCCAGCGCTCGGTCTTCGGACAGTTCGTCAGCGTCCAGCCGTGCCGCCGCTGCAGCGGTCGCGGCCAGGTGATCGACGATCCCTGCTCCGCGTGCCACGGCGAGGGCCGGGTCCGACAGGAGCGGGAGGTGGAGGTCGAGGTGCCGGCCGGCGTGACGTCGGAGAACTTCATCACCCTCCGGGGGAAGGGGAGCGTGGGTCCCCGGGGCGGACGCCGGGGGGACGTCGTCGTCCTCCTGGAGATCGAGGAGGACGACCGATTCCTCCGGAAGGGGAACGACGTCATCTATGAGCATCCGGTGACCTTCGCCCAGGCCGCCCTGGGCGACGAGGTCGAGGTGCCCACGCTCCGTGGCACCGCCCGGATCGACGTCCCGGCCGGGATCCAGAGCGGCCAGTTCGTCCGCCTCCGGGGCCAGGGGCTTCCGGACCTGAAGAACGGCCGCAAGGGCGACCAGCTCGTCCGGATCCAGGTCTGGGTCCCCGAGCGGCTCTCCAGTGAAGAGAAGCGCCTCCTGGAGGAGCTCCGGGAGATCGAGGACGCCGCCCCCGAGTCGATCGACCGGAAGAGCCGGGACGGGTTCTGGTCCCGGGTGAAGGAGGCTTTCACCGGCTGACCCCCGACCGCTGGCTCGTGCTGACCGTGCGGGTGCCCGACGCCGCTCCCGACAACCTCGTCGCCGACGCCCTGGTGGAGCTCGGCGCCCGGGCCGTCGAGGAGCGGGACGACGGCTACGTCACCCACCTCTCCCCTCCTGCCGATCCCGACGGCTTCCTGGACGAGGTCCGTCGTCGCCTGGAGGACCTCCCGGGCGTCGGCCGCGTCGAGCTCTCCACGCGCTGGCAGCCCCACGAGGCGTGGACCGAGATCTGGAAGGAGGGGCTCGAGCCCCGCCGCGTCACGCCGCGGATCGTCGTGACCCCCACCTGGAAGGAGCCCGGCGACCTCGGGACCGACGAGGTGGTGATCCGCCTGGATCCCGGCGTCGCCTTCGGCACCGCCGAGCACGCCACCACCCGGGGGTGCCTCCGGCTCCTGGACGGCGCCGTGGAGACCGGGGACCGGGTCGCCGACGTCGGGTCCGGCACCGGGATCCTCGCCATCGCCGCGATCCACCTCGGCGCCGCGGACGTGGTGGCGGTGGAGGCCGACCCCATGGCCTGCGAGACCGCCCGGGAGAACCTGGAGGCCAACGGCGTGAGCGAGCGGGTCCGTGTCGTGGAAGCCCGCATGGGCCCCGAGGAGGTCGCGGCGCTCGGTCCCCGGGACGGGATCGTGGCCAACATCGAGGCCGGTGTCCTGTCGTCCCTGATGCCGGGGCTGGCCCGGGCCCTGGCTCCCGGCGGGTGGCTCGTCCTGGGCGGCGTCCTCGCGACGGACCGGGATCGAATGGCGGAGCGGGCCGGCTCCCGGGGCCTGAGGCTCGAGGCCGAGGAGCGGGAGGACGGATGGTGGTCCGCCCGCTTCCGGGCCGCCCCGGCGGTCGAGGGTGACGAGACCGGCTTCTAGCGGGAGCTACCCGGATCGAACGGCGACGCTCGGAGCGAGCCGGGCTCGGAGCCGGTCCTCCCGGCCCACGAGGCCGAGCCAGCGCGCCAGGGCCCGGGGCGAGTCCGCGTCCACGCGGCGGCCGAGCCAGTGGAGCGACTCCCGAAGGCGCCGGACGGTCGGCGACACCTCCCCGACGTCGGGCCCGTCGCGGCGACCGGCGGCCAGCACCCAGACGTCCATGGCCGCCCCGGCCTCCCGGAGCCGACGGTGGTACGGCCGCTCCCGGCCTCCGAAGCTGGAGCGGGCCACGGGCTGCCAGGGCCCCCGCCAGGGGTCGAGGATCCGGAAGTCCCCGGGCCGGGCCCGCATCAGCTCGAGGAGGAAGGAGGGCCGGGGGGGCGGTCCGGCCCGCTCCTCCGAGAGGAGCCGGTGAAGCTCGGCGAAGGGAAGGGCGGGCGCCGGGTGGCGTTCGAGGATGCGGCGGGCGGAGTGGAGCAGGGATTGCACGGTGGCCTCCGGTGTAGGGGACACGAGCCGAGGGAGCATCACGGTGCCCCGGCCCGGAGCGCGGAGCCATGGCCGGACGGGACGCGTTCCGCCCGCCGGGACCCCGGGGCCGCCGTGACACGAATCGAGAAGCCGACGACAGAGGAGGAAAGGTGGCCGACGCGGACTGCATCTTCTGCAAGATCGCCTCGGGCGAGGTGGAGGCCGACGTGGTCCACGAGGGCGACGAGGTGGTCGCTTTCCGGGACGCCAACCCGCAGGCGCCGACCCACGTGCTCGTCATCCCCCGGGAGCACATCGCGTCGGTGAACGACCTCGAGGACGAGCACGCGGAGGTGGTGGGCCGACTCTACCTGACGGCCCGGGACGTGGCCGCGGAGGAGGGCGTCGCGGAGAGCGGCTATCGCCTGGTGATGAACACCGGACGGGGCGCCGGCCAGTCGGTCTTCCACATCCACCTCCACGTCCTCGGGGGCCGGGCCCTGGGATGGCCGCCGGGCTGAGTCGGGACCCCGCGCGCCGGGCCGGGGCGGACCGGTCCCGGAGGGGACGGCCGCTCCGGCGGCCGTCCGCGTTGACCCGGTTCGGGCCTTCGAATAGCTTCCAATTCTCGACGTTCCTCTCCGCGAGGACCCCCCTGTGAGCAGCGATCTCAAAGCGAGAATCTTCGAGGATCTGAACGACGCTCGCCGCGCCGGGGACCGCTTCACCCGGACCGTGCTCTCCACGGTCCTCTCCGACGTCCGGAACCGGGAGATCGAGACCGGCGAGGAGGCCGACGACGAGGAGGTCGAAGGGGTCGTGGCGAAGGCCGTGAAGCTGCGGCACGAAGCGGCCGAGGCCATGCGGGAGGGCGGACGGGAGGAGCTGGCCGAGAAGGAGGAGAAGGAGGCCGAGCTCCTCGAGCAGTATCTGCCCGAGCCCCTGGACGAGACGGAAGTCAGAGCGATGGTCCGGGAGATCATCGACGAGGGAGCCGACGACATCGGGGCGGTCATGGGCCGGCTCATGCCCCGGATCCGGAACCGCTTCGAGGGGAAGGAGGCGAACCGCATCGTCCGGGAGGAGCTGGACGGATGACGGCGGCAGCGCCCCCCCATCCGCGACGGGCGCCCACGGGCGTCGGCTCCCCGGCCGGCGCCCGTGCTTCGTTCGGCCCCTCCCGTCCGCGATCCGCTCGTCCGCGACCGCCCCGGCCATGAACGCTCACGCCCTCTCCGTCCTGGAGTTCGAGCGCGTCCTGGAGCGCGTCGCGGAGCGGGCCGGGAGCGAGCTGGGGCGGGCCCGGGTCATGGAGCTGCGTCCCGCCTCGGACCGGGCCTTTCTCGTGGACGAGCTGGACCGGGTGGACGAGACCCTGGCCTTCTTCCGGGCGCACCCCACCTGGAGCCCGCCCCACGTGCCCGACGCCCGCCCGGCCCTGCGGCGACTCCGGGTCGAGGGCAACGTCCTGGAGCCCGAGGAGCTGTACGCCGCCGGGGCGCTGCTCGTCTCGTCCAGACTGCTCCATCGGGCGCTCACCGAAGCGGAGGAGGCCGACGAGCTCCCCTTCCTGCAGGCCCTGGCCGAGCGGCTCGTCCGGGACGAGGAGCTGGAGGAGGAGATCGAGGAGACGGTGGAGCAGGACGGGACGGTCCTCGACTCGGCCAGCGCCGATCTCCGCCGGATCAGGAGGTCGCTCCGGGACACCCGGCAGATGATCGTGCGCAAGCTGGAGCAGCTCCTGGACGGGCTGCCGGAGCGGATCCGGGTCCCGGACGCGTCGGTGACCGTCCGGGGCGGACGCTACGTGATCCCCGTCCGCCGGGAGGGGAAGAGCCACGTCGGGGGCATCATCCACGGCGAGTCGGCGACGGGATCGACCCTCTTCATGGAGCCCCCGGTCGCGTCCCAGCTCATGAACGAGGTCAAGGAGCTGGAGCGGGAGGAGAGCGAGGAGATCCACCGGATCCTCCGGGACTTCACCCGCCGGCTCCGCCCCCACCGGGACGCCCTGGCCGACGCCCAGGACGCCCTGGTCGACTTCGACGGCCTCTGGGCACGGGCCCGGACGGCGGCGGACTGGGGCGCAGCGCCCCCGGAGCTCCTCCCCGGCGACGCCCGGGAGCTCGAGGTCGCCGGGGGGCGGCATCCCCTCCTCCTGGAGCAGGAGGGCCACGAGGTCGTTCCCTTCGACCTGCGCCTGAACCCCCGGGAGCGGGCGATGGTCATCTCGGGCCCGAACACGGGCGGGAAGACCGTCTTCCTGAAGGCGATGGGCCTGATCTCCACCCTGGCGCAGAGCGGCGTGGTGCCCCCGGTGGGGCCCGGCACCCGGCTCCCGGTCTTCGACGACGTATTCGCCGACATCGGCGACGAGCAGTCGATCGCCGAGAGCCTCTCGACCTTCTC
>CAZMPV010000082.1:0-9435 GCA_964567985.1 uncultured Gemmatimonadaceae bacterium | reverse complement strand
ACCTCCCACCTGGGCCAGCTCAAGCACCTGGACACCGAGGGGAGCGGCATCGTCAACGCGTCGCTCCAGTTCGACCCCGACGAGATGGTGCCCACCTACCGGCTGGTGAAGGGCCGGCCGGGCCGGAGCTACGGGCTCGCCATCGCCCGCAGGCTGGGCTTTCCGGGCCGGGTGCTCGACCGGGCCGAGGGCCACATCTCCGCCGGGGAGGCCACCGTCGAGGACCTCCTGGAGAAGCTCCAGCGCCAGGAACGGGAGGCCGAAGAGCTGGTGGTGGACCTCGAGCGGGAGCGGGACCAGGTCGCCCGCCTCCGGGCCGAGCTCGAGGAGCGCGAGGCCGAGCTCGAGGAGCGGGAGGAGGACGTGGAGCGTCGGGCCCGGGAGGAGGCCCGCCGCATGCTCCTGGAGGCCCGGGAAGAGGTCGAGGAAGCGATCCGCGAGGTGAAGGACGCCGGCGACCGGGAGGCCCTGGAGGAGGCGAGCCGGAAGGCGCGTCGCCGGGTCGAGGAGGCGGCCCGGGAGCAGGAGGAGCGGAAGCCGGAAGAGACGCGGCGCTCCAGGGGCCCCGCCCCGGACGTGGAGCCCGGCGACCGGGTCCGGATGGAGAGCAGCGGGACGAAGGGCGTGGTGGCCGAGGTCCGGGACGACCGGGCGGTCGTCGAGGCCGGGGGGATGCGTCTCCAGGTGCCCGTGGCCGAGCTGGCCGTCCTCGAGGAGACCGGCGAGGGGAGCGGATCGGGCCCGTCGTCGTCCGGCTCCGGACGCCGGGACGGGGGCTGGACCGGCCCCGACGTCGACGCCAGCAGCGAGATCGACCTCCGGGGCCTCCGGGTCGACGAGGCCGGGCTCGAGCTGAGCAGGGCGCTGGATCACGCCGTGGTCAGCAATCTGCGCGAGCTCCTGATCATCCACGGCAAGGGGACGGGGGCGCTCCGGGAGAAGGTCTCCGAGATGCTGAAGCGCGACGGCCGCATCGAGGAGTTCCGCATGGGCCGGCCCGCCGAGGGCGGCGCCGGCGTGACGATCGCGAGGCTTCGATGATCCCGGACCACGTGGTGGAGGAGGTCCGCTCCCGGGCCGACATCGTCGACATCGTCGGGGAGTTCGTCTCCCTCAAGAAGTCGGGCAAGGACTACAAGGCGCTCTGTCCCTTCCACGACGAGAAGACGCCGAGCTTCTACGTCGTCCCCTCGAAGGGCTTCTACAAGTGCTTCGGCTGCGGGGCCTCGGGAGACGTCTTCTCCTTCCTCATGGAGCGCCAGGGAATGGACTTCGTCGAAGCGGTGAAGCACGCGGGGCGCCGCTCCGGGGTCGAGGTGGAGGAGGTGCGCCGGAGCGGCGACGACGAGGACCCCCATCGGCACCTCTACGAGGTGAACGCCTTCGCCCGGATGTTCTACCAGGATACGCTCTGGGACGAGGACGAGGGGGCCGAGGCTCGCCGCTACCTCGAGGAGCGGGGGATCGACGCCGAAGCCGCCGAGCGCTTCGAGCTGGGGTACGCTCCGGACGAGTGGCGGGCGCTCCGGGAGGCGGCCTCGACCCACGGCATCGAGATCGAGACGCTGCTGGAAGCGGGCCTCCTGAACGAGAGCGAGAAGGCGTCGGAGCCCTACGACCGCTTCCGGAACCGGATCGTCTTCCCGATCCTCTCGACGTCGGGCCGGGTCCTCGGCTTCGGGGGGCGGATCCTGGGCGAGGCCGGGGAAGGAGCCCCGAAGTACCTGAACTCCCCCGAGAGCCCGATCTACCACAAGAGCGAGGTCCTCTACGGCCTCAACTGGGCGAAGCACGCCATCCGCCGGGAGGAGGCGGCCCTGGTGGTGGAGGGCTACATGGACGCCGTCGCCCTGGCAGCGGCGGGGCTCGAGCACGTGGTGGCGCCCCTGGGCACCTCCATGACCGACCAGCAGGCCCGCCTCCTCTCCCGCTACTGCACCCGGGTCTACCTCCTCTTCGACTCCGACTCCGCCGGGCTGCGGGCCACCTTCAGGGCCGGCGACATCCTCCTGGAAGCCGGGATGCACCCGGCCGTCGCCACGCTCCCTCCGGGCGAAGACCCCGACGACGTGGTGCAGGAGGGCGGCGCCGGGGCGGTGCGGGAGTATGTGGACCAGGCGGTGGACGTCCTGGACCGGAAGCTCCAGATCCTGGACGAGCACGACTACTTCTCCTCCATCGAGCGGACCCGGGAGGCGGTGGATCGCCTCATGCCCACGATCCGGGCCACGACGGATCCGGCGCTCCGGGACATCTACGTCTCGAAGGTGGCCGAGCGGACCGGGGTCCGGCCCGAGACCCTGGAAGCCGAGCTCGCCCGGGAGGAGGAGCGGGTCCGGAGGCGGCGTACGGCACGGGCCCGGTCCGCGGGCGGGCGCCGGCGGGGACGGGAGGCCGCCGACGCGACGCTCCCGAAGATGGGCGCCGAGCGGGAGCTCCTCCGGGTCCTGCTCCGGGACGGCGACGGCACCTATCTGGAGGAAGCCGCGGAGCAGATCGGCCCCGACGACTTCGTGGATCCGGCGTACCGGGCGATCTACGAGCGGCTGCTGGAGACGCCGGACCTGAGCCACGTTCCGGAGGGTATGGATCCCGTGGCCGCCCGGACCCTGGAGGAGCTCCTGGCCGCCGATCGCGAGATCGCCCACGTACGGAAGGTCTTCCAGGAGTCGGTGAACCGGATGCGGCGCAAGCCGCTGGAGGAGAAGTACCGGGAGCTGAGCCAGCTCCTCGCCGAGGCCGAGGAGGCCGACGACGAGGAGCGGGAGGCCGAGCTCCTGGAAGAGCTGAGTCGTCTCGCCCGGGAGCGGCGCGAGATGGGAGTCGGATGGGAGTCCGCGGCGCACAAGGCGGCGCGGGTGAGCCAACAAAACGAGGATCGACGAAGCAGATGACGCCCCAGACATATACGAGCCTGCGGGAGCTCCAGAAGCTCGACGAGCGGCTGGACCGGATTCGCTCCCGCATCGAAGAGTTCGACCCCCTGCTGGCGGAGGTGGAGGAGCCGGCTCTGGCCCTGGAGAGCCAGGTCGAGAGCACCGAGGAGCGCCTCGAGGAAGTCGAGCTCGAGGAGAGACGGCTCGAGCTCTCGGCGGAGGAGAAGCGCCAGCGGAAGGAGAAGCTGGAGGACCGGCTCAAGTCGGTCAGGAACATGCGGGAGGAGGCCGCCGTCCAGGCCGAGCTCGACATGGTCCGCCGCTCCCTGGAAGCCGACGAGCAGGAGGCCCTCAGCCTCCTGGACCAGATCCGAAAGCTCGAGGAGCGCCTCGAGGAGGAGGAGTCCGAGCTCGAGGAGGCCCGGGCCGAGATCGAGCCCCGGCGCCAGGAGCTCCTCGAGGAGCGCCAGGAGCTGGAGGACGAGCTCGAGATGCTGGAGACGAAGCGCGCGCACCTCATGGAGGAGATCGACGACTCCGAGCGGAAGGTCTACAAGACGCTCCGCTCCGGAGGCCGGGAGACGGCCGTCGCCTCGGTGACCGCCGACGGCGCGTGCGGCAACTGCTTCGGGATGATTCCGCCCCAGCTCCAGAACGAGGTCGTCCACGGCGGCGAGATGATCCGCTGTGAGGCGTGCGGGGTGATCCTGGCGCCCCCCGAGGGCTCGGACGAGACCGGGGACGAGGGGTGAGCCCGGACCCACCCTCGCCTTCCAACCTCCCTCCGGCCCCCGAGCCCCGCTGGTCGGTCGCCCCGGAACCGGACCCCGACGTCGTCGAGTCCCTCCGGCGTGAGCTGAGCCTCCCCCGGGCCCTCTGCGCGGTCCTCGCCGTCCGGGGCTACAGCGACGGTGAGGCGGCAAAGCGCTTCCTCCGCCCCCACCTCCCCGGGCTCGCCGATCCGGCCGTCGTGCCGGGCATGGAGGAGGCCGCCGACCGGATCCTGGCCGCGGTCCGGGACGACGAGACGATCCTGGTCCACGGCGACTACGACGTGGACGGGATCGCCGGGGCCGCCCTCCTGACCCGGTGGCTCCGCCGCCTGGGCGGGAGCGTCGCCCCCTTCGTGCCCCACCGACTCCGGGACGGCTACGACTTCGGACCCGCCGGAGTCGAGGCCGCCCGGGCCGCCGACGCCGACCTGGTGGTCACGGTGGACTGCGGCATCCGGGCCCACGACGCCGTCCGGTGGGCGAGGGAGGCGGGGATCGACGTCGTCGTCACCGACCACCACCAGCCGGGGGCCACGCTTCCGGAGGCCCGGGCCGTGGTGGCGGCGGGCCGGGTGGACGGGGTGCCCGGCGCGGAGAGCCTCTCGGGCACCGGCGTCGCCTACGCCCTCTGCCGCCGCCTGGCCGCCGAGGCCGGGGTGGACGAAGGGGAGCTCCACCCCCACCTGGACCTGGTGGCCCTGGCCACCGTGGCCGACCTGGTGCCCCTCACCGGCGACAACCGTACCCTGACCCGCTACGGCCTGAAGGCCCTGGTCCGGACCACCAAGCCCGGCCTGCGGGCCCTCCTCGAGCAGGTGGGGCTGGGGGAGGGCGAGGTGGACGCCGGCAAGGTCGGCTGGGTCCTGGGGCCCCGGATCAACGCCGCCGGCCGCGTCGGGGAGGCCCGGGCCGCCCTCCGGCTCCTCCTGACCGAGGATCGGGCCGAGGCCACCGAGCTCGCGGAGCGCCTGGAGGAGCGGAACCGGGAGCGCAAGGACGAGGACCGGCGGATCCGGGCCGAGGCCCTGGCCCTGCTGGGCGAGAGCTACGACCCCGCCGAGGACTACGGCGTGGTCCTGGCGTCCGAGGGGTGGCATCCCGGCGTCATCGGGATCGTCGCCTCCCGGGTCGTGGACCGGATCCACCGGCCGGTGGTCATGGTCGCCCTGGACGGGGAAAAGGGTCGGGGGAGCGCCCGCTCGATCTCCGGCTTCCACCTGGCCGACGCCCTGGAGGCGTGCGCCGGGCACCTGGAGCGCTTCGGAGGCCACGAGAAGGCGGCGGGGATGGACCTGACCCGGGAGGCGCTGCCGGACTTCCGGGAGGCGTTCCGGGCCGAGGCTCGCCGACGGCTGGAGGGTCGGAGCCTCCGGCCCACCCTCGAGGTGGACCTGGAGCTCAGCCTGGCCGAGGCCGACGACGAGCTCCACCGCTTTCTCCGCTACGTCGGCCCCTTCGGCATCGGCAACCCCCGGCCGGTCTTCGCCGCCCGGGGCGTGGAGGCGGCCGCACCCCGGGAGGTGGGGACGGGTCACCTGAAGCTCACCCTGGTCCAGGACGACCGGCGCCTGGAGGCCATCGGCTTCGGCCTGGCCGAGCGGATCCGCCCCGGGGAGCTGGGCGGTGGACTCCTGGACGCCGCCTTCCAGCTCCGCGAGAACGTCTACCGGGGCCGCCGGACGCTCCAGGCCCGGCTCCTGGACCTCCGGCCCGCCGGGACCGGAACGAGCGCGTAAGTGCGGATCATCGCCGGCCGCTGGAAGGGACACAGGATCGGGGCGCCCCCGGGACGGGCGACCCGCCCCACCGCCGACCCGGTCCGGGAGGCGTGGATGTCGATGCTGGGCGGGGCGGTCGTGGACGCCCGGGTCCTGGACCTCTTCGCGGGCTCGGGCGCCCTGGGCCTCGAAGCCCTGAGCAGGGGCGCCCGGGACGTCGTCTTCGTCGAGCGCTCCGGCCGGGCGCTCCGCACGCTACGGGAGAACGTCGAGACCCTGGGGGCCGGCGATCAGGTGCGGATCGTCCGGCGGGACGCCCTGGCCTATGTCGAAGGCCTCGAGGAGGGCGCCTTCGAGCTGGCCCTGGCCGACCCGCCCTACGGGGAGGGGCTCGCCGGCCGGCTGCTGCGGGCTTTCCGGGAGCGGCCCTTTGCGCCCGAGCTGTGGGTCGAGCATCGTTTCGACGAGGCGCTCCCGGACCTCGACGGGCTCGACTCCCGACGCTACGGAGACACGGTTCTCACCAGACTGGAGGCCGAAAGATGAGCGCTCGCCCGGACCCCCTCGTGGCCGTCTATCCCGGCTCCTTCGACCCGGTGACCCTGGGCCACGAGGACATCGCCCAGCGGAGCCTCCGGATCGCCGACCGGGTCCTCGTGGCGGTGGCCCACACCTCGACCCACGAGAAGGACGGCCTCTTCAGCGTGGAGGAGCGCCTGGAGATGCTCCGGGCCGTATTCGCCGGCGAGGACCGCATCGAGTGCACGACCTTCGACGGCCTCCTGGTGGACTTCGCCCGGGAAAACGGCGCCCCCCTGGTCATCCGGGGCCTCCGGGCCGTCTCCGACTTCGAGTACGAATTCCAGATGGCCCAGATGAACCAGGAGCTCTGGCCGAAGGTCGAGACGGTCTTCCTCACGCCCGACGTGAACTACTCCTTTCTCTCGGCGTCGCTGGTCCGGGAGGTCGCCGGCCTCGGCGGCGACGTCTCGAACTTCGTCTCGCCGGTGGTGCTGGAGAGGCTCCAGGAGCGTCTCGGTACGTGAGCGGAGGCTCCTTCGTCTCGGGCCTCCGGGAGCGGGCCCGGGGGCTGAAGAAGACGATCGTCTTTCCCGAGGGCGTCGAGGCCCGGACCCTGGAGGCGGTCCGGGAGATCCGGGCCCGCGGGCTGGCCCGGCCGGTCCTGGTCGGGCCCGCCGACGAGATCCGGGACGGGCTCCGGGGACTCGGCGTGGAGCCGGGGGAGGTCGCCCTGGAGGATCCGGCGGAGGACGTCGACGCACGGGCCGAGCTCCTGGCGGGGACCGCCTGGGGACGAAAGCTGACCGAGGAGCGGCGCCGAGAGGCGGTCGGCCGTCCCCTGATCCGGGGCGCCCTCCTGGTCCGGAGCGGCGAGGCCGACGGCTCGGTGGCCGGCGCCGTCACCTCGACCGCGGAGGTGATCCGGGCGGCGATCCGCTGCGTGGGCGTGGCGGAGGGGATCGAGACGGTCTCGTCGTCCTTCTACATGGGGGTCGACGACTTCCGGGGCCGGGGACCGGAGGTGCTGACCTTCACCGACGCCGGCGTGGTCCCCGACCCGGACGCCGACCAGCTCACAGATATCGCGCTGGCGGCCGCCCGGGCCCGACCCCTCGTCGTCGGGGACGAGCCCAGGGTGGCCTTCCTCTCCTACTCGACGCTCGGCAGCGCCGAGGGGCCGTCGGTGACGAAGGTGCGCCGGGCCCTGAAGCGCTTCCGGGAGCTGGCGCCGGAGGTGAGCGCCGACGGCGAGCTCCAGGGAGACGCCGCCCTCGTCCGGGAGGTGGGCCGGCGGAAGGCCCCGGGCTCGCCGGTGGCGGGCCGGGCGAACGTCCTGGTCTTCCCGGACCTGGACGCCGGCAACATCGCCTACAAGCTCGTGCAGCGGCTGGGAGGTGCCGTGGCCCTGGGACCGATCCTCCAGGGCCTCAGGCGGCCGTGCAACGACCTCTCGCGGGGTGCCACGGTCGAGGACATCGTCAACGTGGCGTGCATCACGGCGCTCATGGCCGCCGCCGCGTCGTGACGACGGCCTTGCCCTCCGGGGCGACAAATGTTTAGAATTTTTCGGTTTTCGAGGACGATGCTCCGCCCCGGGAATCCGGCGCGGGACGGGAGCTCGGCTCCCGCCTCGCGGCAGCGAACCGGCGGTCCTGGAGATTCACGAAGAAGAGACCGGGAGAGACGATGAGCTTCAGCGTATCCGAGTCGAATGGCGTCACCGTGGTGGACGTCGAGGGGCAGCTCATCGTGGGGAATCGGCAGGAGCTCAAGCAGAAAGTCCTCGAGGAGTTGGAGGACGGAGCCCGGAAGTTCGTCGTGGACTTCACGAACACGGGCTACATCGATTCGTCGGGGCTCGGGGTCCTGGTCAGCCTCTCCAAGAAGATCCGGGAGCAGGGCGGGGAGCTCCGGCTGGCGAGCCTGAACGAGGATCTCCGCACCCTCTTCGAGCTCACCAAGCTCGACACCCTCTTCCGGATCGCGGACGACCGGGAGGAGGCCCTGGAGGGCTTCTGAGGCGCGGAGCGTCGAGGGACCGGGAGGCCACGGGATGAATTCCCACACGGATCTCGTGCTCGAGCTGCCCAGCGACGTGGGCACCATCGAGCACGCCGTGGATTTCATCATGGAGCACTGCGAGTGCTGCGCCCGGAAGAGCCGCCGGTTGCGGCTGAACTTCCGGGTCGGCCTCACCGAGGCCCTCTCCAACGCCATGCTCTACGGCAACGCCGAGGACCCGAACAAGCGGGTCCGCCTGGAGCTCACCCTGGAAGAGACCCGGATCACCGCCCGCATCATCGACGAGGGCGACGGCTTCGACCCCGAGCAGGTGCCGGACCCCACGACCCCCGCCAACCTGGAGAAGCCCGGCGGCCGGGGGATCTTCCTCATGCGGAAGCTCGTGGACGAGGTCTACTTCAACGACCAGGGCAACTGCGTGACCCTGGTCATGCAGAGCACCTCGGACACCGAGCTGGACGGCGGAGCCAGGGCATGACCCGCCCCGGCAGCGCCGGGCGGCCCACCCTGCCCGACGCGGTCCGGGGAACGCTGGACGACTTCCGCCGGGCGTTCGACCTCGACCTCCTCCTCTGGTCCACCGAGGACGGAGGTCGTCCCGTAGCCGTCTATCCCGAAGACGTCGATCCCGAGGGGGAGGCCGGCCCGTGCCCGGACTCGCTCTTCCGGGACGTGGTCCCCCCCGCCGGCCACCCGCTGGAGCTCGAGCTCCGGGACCCCCCGGAGGACGGCCCGGACCTGGCGAACCTGCTCTGCGCCACCATGGAGCGGGCCTACGAGTTCGCCGAGGAGATCCGCTTCTTCACCCACGAGCTCACGGAGCGCTACGAGGAGATCAACCTCCTCTACTCGATCAGCGAGACCCTGGGATCGATCCTGAACCTGGACGAGGCCTCCCGGGCGATCCTGGGCGAGGTCTGCGACGTGCTGGCGGCCCGGCGGGGCTCGCTCTGGGTCTTCGAGCCCGAGCTCGACCGGCTCCGGCTCGTGGCCTCGGTGGGGGAGGAGGGGCTGGAGGGGCCCCTGGACGCCGACGACCCACGGGCGATCACGGCCCGGGTCTTCCAGGCCGGCCGGCCGATCATCGGGGGGCGGGTGGAGGAGAGCCCCAGGCCCCACCCCGACGTGAAGCTCGGCGACGAGGACAGCTACCTCTCGGTGCCGATCCGCTACACGCCTCCGAGCGGGGAGTCCCGGACGGTCGGGGTCATCAACCTCATGGGTCGGCGCCGGGGCGGCCGCTTCACGGCCAGCGACCAGAAGCTGCTGTCGGCGATCGCGAGCCAGGTCGGGGCCGCCCTGGAGAACAACCGGCTCATCCGGGAGAGCCTGAGCCAGGAGCGGGTGACCCGGGAGATGGAGCTGGCCCACGACCTCCAGATGAAGCTCCTGCCCTCGGTGGAGAAGTTCGACGGGATCCGGGTCGGCGCCCGGGTCCAGCCCGCCGAGTCCGTCGGCGGGGACTTCTACCATCTGCTCAAGCTCGGCGACGGCCGCGTCGGCGTCATGATCGGCGACGTCTCG
>CAZMPV010000081.1:0-9519 GCA_964567985.1 uncultured Gemmatimonadaceae bacterium | reverse complement strand
CGACGCCTCGCTGTCCCAGGACAACAACGTCACGACGGGTCGGATCTACCAGAGCGTCATCACCAAGGAGCGCCGCGGCGACTACCTGGGCTCCACCGTCCAGGTGATCCCCCACATCACCGACGAGATCAAGGACGCCGTCCGGCGCCTCGCCCCCGAGCACGACGTGGTGATCACGGAGATCGGGGGCACGGTGGGCGACATCGAGAGCCTGCCCTTCCTGGAGGCGATCCGTCAGTTCCGGCAGGACGTGGGCAAGCAGAACGCGATCTTCATCCACCTGACGCTGCTCCCCTACATCGCGGCGGCCGGCGAGCTCAAGACGAAGCCGACCCAGCACTCGGTCCGGGAGCTGATGAACGTCGGGATCCAGCCCGACGTGGTCATCTGCCGCACCGAGCACCCCCTGGAGGACGAGCTCCGCAAGAAGATCGCCCTCTTCACCAACGTGGAGCTCGAGGGCGTGATCGAGGCCCGGGACGTGGAGACGATCTACGAGGTGCCCCTGGAGTACCGGCAGCAGCGCCTCGACGACTTCGTCCTGGACCTCGTGGGCCTGGAGGCCCCGGCGGCGGACCTGACCGAGTGGACCGAGCTGGTCGAGACGATCAAGGAGCCGAGCCGGGGCACGGTGCGGATCGTGGTGGTGGGCAAGTACACGGAGCTGGTGGACTCCTACAAGTCCGTCCAGGAAGCCCTCTTCCACGGGGGGATCGCCAACGACGTGGGCGTGGAGATCGACTGGGTCTCCAGCGAGGCCTTCGAGAACGGACGGCCCGTGGAGCGCCTGGCCGACTACGACGGACTCTTGATCCCCGGGGGCTTCGGGCCCCGGGGGATCGAGGGCATGCTCCTGGCCATCGAATACGCCCGGGAGCAGGAGATGCCCTTCTTCGGGATCTGCCTCGGCCTTCAGTGTGCCGTGATCGAGTTCGCCCGGAACGTGTGCGGGCTGCGGGATTCCCACTCCTACGAGTTCTCCGAGGAATCCCCGGATCCGGTGATCTGTCTCATGGACTCCCAGCACAACGTGACCACCAAGGGCGGTACGATGCGCCTGGGCGCGTATCCGGCGCAGCTGTCGGAGGGCTCGCGGGTCCGGAGCATCTACGGCCGGCCCGAGATCAGCGAGCGGCACCGCCACCGCTACGAGGTGAACAACCACTACCGGGACACCCTCTCCGAGGGCGGGCTCGTCTTCAGCGGCACCTCGCCCGAGGGCACGCTGGTGGAGATGATCGAGCTCCCGGAGCACCCCTGGTTCGTCGGCTGCCAGTTCCACCCCGAGCTCAAGAGCCGGCCGAACCGACCCCATCCGCTCTTCGCTTCCTTCATCGAGGCTGCGACCCGGGCGGCCGGGATTCCGGCCGGCGGGCGCACGAAGGCGGCAGCCGGCGTGGGGGACTGATGTTCGAGCGCTTCACGGTGATCTCCGGGCCCTGCGTCCTGGAGGACGACGACCTGAACCTCAGAGTCGGCCGGGCGCTGGCGTCCCTGGCGGACGACCTCGACCTGCCCGTCGTCTTCAAGTCGTCCTTCGACAAGGCGAACCGGTCCCGCCTGGACTCGCCCCGGGGTCCGGGCCTGGAGGAGGGCCTCGAGCGGCTGGCCCGGGTGAAGGCCGAGACCGGCCTCCCCCTTCTGACGGACGTGCACGAGCCCCGCCAGGCGGCCCCCGCCGCCGAGGTCGTGGACGTGCTCCAGATCCCGGCCTTCCTCTGCCGGCAGACGGACCTGGCCCTGGCGGTGGCCCGGGCCGGGAAGGCGGTGAACGTCAAGAAGGGGCAGTGGATGGCCCCCGAGGAGATGGCGGGCGCTGTGGAGAAGGTCCGGAGCGGGGGGGCGGAGGACGTCACGGTGACCGAGCGGGGCACCTCCTTCGGCTACGGGAACCTGGTGGTCGACATGCGCTCGATCCCCCGCATGCGGAGCGCCTGCGACGCGCCGGTGATCTTCGACGGGACCCACTCGGTCCAGCGTCCGGGTCGGGCGGACGGCTCCAGCGGGGGAGACCCCGAGTTCATCCCGACGCTGGTCCGGGCCGCCGTGGCCGCCGGCTGCGACGGCCTGTACCTGGAGGTCCACCCCGAGCCCCGGACGGCGCCCTCGGACAGCACGAACATGCTCCGTCTCGAGCGCCTGCGGCCCCTCCTGGAGCAGGTCCTGGCGATCCGGGAGGCCGTTGCCGGGGCTCCCGCTCCCAGCGCCGTCCCCGCCGGCTGAGCCCGGGGCGGTCTCTCCACCATGGACACGACGCTTCCGATCCCGCAGGCGGTGGCCCGCCGAATCCGGATGGTCGTCCTCGACGTGGACGGCGTCCTGACCGACGGCACGGTCCAGCTGGGTGCGCTTCCCGACGGCTCCGCCCTGGAGCTGAAGCGCTTCGACATCCAGGACGGCCTCGGGGTGAAGATGCTCCAGTGGGCCGGCATCGACGTCGCCGTGGTCTCCGGGCGGTTCTCCGAGGCCACGGAGGTCCGGGCCCGGGAGCTCGGCATCGAGGAGTGCCACCAGGATCCGGACGCCGAGAAGGTCCCCCTGGTCCGGGGGCTCCTGGAGGCGCGGGGTCTCGGCTGGGACGAGGCCGCCCACCTGGGCGACGACCTGGCGGATCTCCCCGTCCTCCGGAAGGTGGGCCTGCCGGCGGCGGTGGCCAACGCCGTGCCCGAAGTGGTGGAGGCGTGCACCTGGCAGGGCGTCCGATCCGGGGGGCGGGGGGCGGTCCGGGAGTTCGCCCGGGCGCTCCTGGAGGCCCGGGAGGAGTGGAATCGACTGGTCGAGGAGTACTGCGATGCCCGACGGGGAGAATGACGTCCACATGGACGCGGTCGCCGAGGGGCGGGCCGAGGCGTTCCTGGAAGAAGCCCGCAGGGTGATCCGGGTGGAAGCCGGGGCCGTGGCCGCCCTCGAGGACCGCCTGGGCGTCGCCTTCGTCGAGGCCGTGGAGCTGGTGGCCGGGGCCGAGGGGCGGGTCATCGTCTCGGGGATCGGCAAGAGCGGGATCGTGGGGCGGAAGATCGCCGCCACCCTGACCTCCACGGGGACCCCCGCCTCCTTCCTCCACCCGGTGGAGGGCCTCCACGGAGACCTGGGCATCGTCGGGCGGGACGACGTGGCGATCCTGATCTCCAAGAGCGGGGAGACGTCGGAGCTCGCGGGCCTGGTGGACTATCTCCTCCGCCTGGGAGTGCCGATCGTGGCCCTGACCGGGAGCCCGGACTCGCCCCTGGCCAGGCACGCCCGGGTCGTCCTGGACTGCTCGGTGAGCGAGGAGGCGTGCCCCATGGACCTGGCGCCCACCTCCTCCACCACGGCCGTGACGGCCATGGGCGACGCCCTGGCGATCGTCCTGCTTCAGAAGCGGGGCTTCGAGCCCGAGGACTTCGCCCGCATCCATCCCGGCGGGGCCCTGGGGCGCAAGCTCACCCTGGAGGTGGACGACGTGATGATCGGCGAGGACGGCGAATACCCCCTCCTGGGCACGGACGCCGTCATGCGGGACTGCATCGTGCCCCTGGCCGAGATGCGGGGGACGGTGCCGATCGTGGACGACGAGCGCCGGGTCGTGGGCGTGATCACCGCCGGTGACCTGACGCGGCTCATGGAGAACGAAGAGGACTTCCTGGACGTTCCGGTGACCCGGGTCATGACGACCTCGCCGAAGGTGGCCCGGCTCGGAGAGCTGGGCTCGGCGGCGGTCCACCGGATGGAGACCCACGGGATCATGGCCCTTCCCGTGGTCGACGACGAGGAGCGGCTCCACGGGATCGTACACCTACATGACCTTATGAAGTCAGGTGTCGTATAACGATGTTGCGCAAGGGATTGGCCGTGTCCACCAGAGCTGGCGTCTCCGCCGCCACCCTCGTCCTCGCGTCGCTCGCGGGGGCGCTGACGGCGTGCTCGGGAGACGAAGGGCCCCGGGGCGTGGCCGAGGAGCTCACCGGCATCCAGGCCGACAACGTGGTGTACGAGATGTCCCAGACCCTGACCAACGAGGGCGTCCGCGAGGCCGAAGTCGTCGCCGACACGGCGTACTTCTTCCGGGACTCGTCGGCCGTCCACCTCCGGGGGCTCACCATGACGCTCTTCGACGAGGCCGGTCGGACCCGGGCCACGGTGACGGGGAACCGGGGCCGGCTGGACAGCGGCTCGAACTCCATGGTCGGGCACGGCGACGTGGTCCTGACGATCCCCGGCCAGAACCGGGAGATCCGGAGCGAGGAGCTGCACTACAGCTCGCCCCAGGACCGGATCTGGAGCGACTCGGCCACGGTCATGAGACAGGAGGGCGAAATCCAGTGCGGAACGGCGTTCCGCTCCGACCTGGACTTCCAGAACGTGTACGTGGAGAACATGCGCACCGTGGGATGCGGCGGGTGAGCCGATGCCCGGCTTCGTGGAAACCCTGGCCCGGAGGCGTCGGCGTGCGGGCGCGATCCCGCTCGCCGTCGTCGTGCTGTGGGGTCTCCCCGGAATCGTCCCGGGGGTGGGAGCCCAGGAGCCGCCCCCGCAGGAGGCGTCCGAGCGCGAGCAGCGCTGCGACCTGGTCCGGAGCAACTTCGTCCGGAGCATCGTCACGGCCAACGGGGCCCGGATCAACTACATCAGCGGGCCGGTGGCCCTGGAGTGCGCCGACGGACTCCGGGTCCGGGCCGACAGCGTCGTGGAGTTCACTGCGACCCGCTTCCGGCAGCTCTACGGGGGTGTCGTGATGGACGGCCCCGAGACCCGGATGCGGGCCCAGCGCGTCCACCACTTCGCCGACGCGGGCCGGATCCAGGCCTGGCACGACGTGGAGGTCTTCGAGAAGGCCGACAGCATGCGGATCGTGGGAGACACGCTTCTGCTCCTTCAGGCGAACCAGTTCCGCGCCGAGGACCGGCTCTCGGTGTGGGGCGGCGACCCCTACGCCGTGGTGCGCCTCCGGCAGGCCGGGGAGGCGCCGGACACGGCGGCCGCAGCGTCCGCGGCCCGGGACACGGTCCACGCCGACCGGATCCACCTCCGGGGCCGCTCCCGCTTCGCCGCCGCCGGCTCGGTGCGGATCGTCGGAGACGAAGTCACGGCCCTGAGCGACTCGGCGGACTTCGCCCGGGACGAGGGGAGCCTGGCCCTGATCCCCGAGGGAGAGGGCTCCATGTCCCGGGTCCGGGGCCCCTCCTACGATCTCACCTCGAGGAGCACGGACATCCGCATGGGCCCCGGGGGCATCCGGGAGGTCGAGGCGCGGGAGGAGGCGGTCCTCTCGGGCGAGGACATCCGGCTGACGGCGCCGGTGGTGCGGATCTTCCTCACCGCCGGCGAGATCGAGCGGCTGGTGGCCGTGGAGATGCCGGCCGAGGACGACGGCGAGGCGACGGCCGGGCGGGGAAGGGAGGGCGCCCCGGGCGGCGCCGTGGCGGACTCGGTGGCCCCGGTCCGGCCCGAGGCCCTGGCCGAGGACTTCCAGCTCCGGGCGGACTCCATCGAGGTCATGGCGCCGGCCCAGCGGCTCGAGACGGTCTTCGCCGCGGGCGCCGCCCGTGGCGTGTCCCTGGGACGGGACTCCCTCAACACCGACGACACCCCGGAGATCGCCCGGACCGACTGGATCGAGGGCGACTCGATCCTGGCGGTCTTCGTGCCCACGGACAGCGTTCCTGCGGACACCGCGGCGTCCGACAGCGCGGTAGCGGACACCGCCGCCGCGGACTCGACCCGGGCCCGCTTCCGCCTGGAGCGCCTGGTGGCCACGGGGAGCGCCCGGAGCCTCTATCGCCTGGAGCGGAGGGACACGACCGCGGCCGCGCCGGACACGGCCGCCGATTCGTCCGACACGGCCGCGGCCCAGGGGCCCGACACCGCGGTCGCGGAGGGTTCACCGCCGGCCGACACGGCCGCCCCTGCCGACACGGCCGGTATCGACCGCCGTCTGGCCATCCACTACGTGACCGGGCGGAAGATCACGATCCATCTGCGGGACGGCGAAGTCGAGGAGATGGAGGTCGAGGGGCAGACCCGGGGCATCTACCTGGAGCCCGGCGCCCGGCCCCGGCCGGTGCCAGCCGACACGACCGCCGCGCCGGGGGGCGTCCCCCCGGCCGGAGACGACCCGCCCCCGCCGGCCCCCGGGCCGGGGAAGGGAGGTCGCCCGTGAAGACCCGCCAGGACCTTCTCGAGTACATCGCCGGCATCGAGCGCCAAGACGCCTCGTTGGCCGTGGCCGTCTGCGAGCTCCTGCGGCGGGCCGACGAAGAGGGCCGGGCCGACCGGGGCGAGTGGCTGGCTTCGGTCCGGGAGGCCTACCGGGAGCGAGGGATGGGCCCGGTGGGCGACGCGGGCAGCCTGGGTGGGGAGCCGCTGAGCCAGTACGTGCGGGAGCAGGTCGTCGCCCGCCTCGAGGAGAGCGGGATCGCGGTCCGGGAGCCCGGAGACGAGAGCTGGGGGCGGATCCGGGTGACGGAGGATCTCTGGGAGGCGATCCGGGCCCAGCGGGATGTCTTCCTCGACGAGCTCGAGGAGACCGTCGATCGCCTCCAGGGCGACCGGACGGCCGACGTGGCGATCCCGGTGGGCTTCGAGCCCGAGGAGCGGGACAGCCGACTCTGGGCCCAGGGGCTCACCAAGATCTACCGGAAGCGCAAGGTCGTGAACGACGTCGACATCTCGGTGGAACAGAGCGAGATCGTCGGGCTCCTCGGCCCCAACGGGGCGGGGAAGACCACCACCTTCTACATGATCGTGGGACTCATCCCCCCGAACGAGGGCCGGGTCTACCTGGACGAGGACGAGATCACCGACGTGCCCATGTACGAGCGGGCCCGCATGGGCATCGGCTACCTGGCCCAGGAGCCCTCGGTCTTCCGGAAGCTCAGCGTCGAGGACAACGTCCTGGCGATCCTCGAAACCCTGGATCTGCCGAAGAAGGAGAAGGATCGGCGCCTGGAGGGTCTCCTCGACGAGCTCTCCATCGCCCACCTCCGGGACTCCATGGCCTACTCCCTCTCGGGAGGCGAGCGCAGGCGGCTCGAGATCACGCGGGCCCTGGTCCAGCGGCCGAAGTTCATGCTCCTGGACGAGCCCTTCGCCGGCATCGACCCGATCGCCACCAGCGACATCCAGGAGATCGTCCGGGAGCTGAAGCACCGGGGGATCGGCGTCATCATCTCCGATCACAACGTGGAGCAGACGCTCGAGATCGTGGACCGGGCCTACATCATGTACGAGGGCCGGATCCGGGTCGGTGGAACGGTTTCCGAGCTCGTGTGGAACGATGAAGTCGCGGAGATCTACCTCGGACCCACGCTCACGGAGCGGATGCGAGCGCGATACTCCAGACCCCCCGTCCAGGCATGAGCGACCTGCGCCAGAAGCTCTACCAGGGCCAGGAGCTCAAGCAGGAGATGAAGGCCAATCCACGCCTGTATCAGGCGATGGAGCTCCTGTACATGCCCCTCGTCGACCTCCAGCAGCACCTGAAGCAGGAGCTGGCCGAGAATCCCTTCCTGGAGATGACCGAGCCCGACGTGGAGCAGGAGGTCGAGCTCGACGAGGAGGGCCAGGAGGAGGTCGAGGACGAGATGGACTGGGAGGAGATCCTCCTGGACGGCTTCGACGCCGGGGGCTCGGCCCACGGCTACGGCGGCGGCTCCGACGACTACTGGAGGCCCACCCCGACCGAGACGCCGGACCTGCGAGACCACCTCACCGAGCAGCTCCGGCTCCTGTCGGTCTCCGACCGCGAGATGCGCATGGGCGACGAGATCATCGGCAACATCGACGACGACGGCTCACTCTCGTGTACGCTGGAAGAGGTCGTCGAGGGGGCCAACTACTGGCTCGAGGACGTCCGGGAGGTGGCCGTCGAGCGGGCCGAGAATATCGGGGACCCCGAGGCCCGGGCCGTCGAGCTCGAAGAGGTCGAGGAGCTCTTCCGGCCCTACACGGTGGAGGAAGCCGAGGAGATGCTCGAGAAGGTCCAGCGCTTCGACCCGCCGGGTGTGGGCGCCCGGGACCTCCGGGAGTCGATCCTGCTGCAGCTCGAGCGGAAGGACGAGGAAGGATCGCTGGCCTGGGAGATCGTGGAGGACCACTGGGACGACTTGATCAACCACCGCTGGTCGGACATCGGCCGGGCGCTGGGGCTCGATGCCAGGGAGGTCCAGGACGCGGCGGACGAGATCGCCAGCCTGGATCCCAAGCCCGGTCTCACCCACTCTCCGGACGACGACGACTACATCCTCCCGGACCTCATCGTCGAGCGCATCGACGGCGAGTACCGCGTCTTCCTGAACGACACCGGCGTGCCCCGGCTGCGGCTCAGCCGCTCGTACCGGGAGGTGGCGAAGGACAAGGAGAAGTTCAAGGGGAAGAACAAGGAGTTCATCTCCAAGAAGATGAACGCCGCGAGCTGGATGGTTCAGGCCATCGAGCAGCGCCGTCAGACGATGCTCAAGGTCATGAACTACATCGTGGATCGGCAGCGGGGCTTCTTCGATAAGGGGATCCAGCACCTGAAGCCCCTCACCCTCCGGGAGGTCGCCGACCACATCGACATGCACGAGTCCACGGTCTCCCGGGTCACCAACGAGAAGTACGTCCAGACTCCACGGGGGGTCTATCAGCTCAAGTTCTTCTTCAGCTCGGGCCTCTCGACCACCAGCGGCGGGGAGATCTCGGCCCGGGGGGTGAAGGACAAGATCCGGAACCTGGTCGACGACGAGGATCCCCAGGACCCCCTGACCGACTCGGCCATCGTCCGGCTCCTGAAGGAGGACGGGGTGAAGATCGCCCGGCGCACCGTGGCCAAGTACCGGGACCAGATGGGGATCCTCCCTGCACGGATGCGGCGGAGGGTGGGATGACGGTGGCCCGTTCCGGGTTCGGGCTCCGCCCGTGAGCGAGCCGGCGGCGTCGGTGGAGCGCTCCGACGGAGCACCGGAGTACCGTCCCGAGTCGGTGGAGGCGGCCCGGGGGCTCTCCGAGGAGATCCGCCGGGACTTCGCCGTGGTGGTTCCGGCCTACGACGAGGCGCCGGTCGTTCCGGAGCTCGTCGGGGAGCTACGTCGGGCCTTCGAGGAGCTGGACCTCCGGGGAGAGGTGCTCCTGGTCGACGACGGCTCCGGCGACGGGACCGCCGAGCGGGCCCTGGAAGAAGCCCGGGACTGGGACGCCTTCCGGGTCCTCCGGCACGAGCGGAACCGGGGGAAGACCGAGGCGCTGCTGACGGCCGCGGCGGCCACGGACCGCTCCTGTCTGGTCCTCTTCGACGCCGACCTCCAGCACCTGCCGGAGGAGATCCCCCGCTTCCTGGCCAAGCTGGACCAGGGCTGGGACGTGGTCACCGGCCGGAAGGTCGGCGCCTACGGGAAGAAGGCCGTCTCGTCGATCTACAACTGGCTCAGCCGCCGGATCTTCGACGTGCCGGTCTCGGACCTGAACTCCATGAAGGCCTTCCGGGCCGACGTCCTGGACGGCCTCCACCTCCGCCACGACTGGCACCGCTTCTTCGTGGTCCTGGCCCACGCCCGGGGCGCC
>CAZMPV010000080.1:0-9564 GCA_964567985.1 uncultured Gemmatimonadaceae bacterium | reverse complement strand
TCATGGCTGGCCGGTCTCCTCGGAGCCGGAGCTCCTCCCCGACGGGATCGCTGGCGCGCATCGGATAACTTCGACCCGGCGCGCTCCCAGGTCCAGCCCGAGGGGCCCGGGAAGTCACGCCACGGCACCCGAAACCGGCTCCGTGGCGGCCCCGTAAAACGCCCCGGACTCGGCGCCCTGGAGCCCCTCCCGGGACCGATTGACCCCCCAGCGCCCCCTCGTTATCCTCCCCACGAGCATTCGTCCCTGACGATCGCCGGACCGCCGCTGCGACCGCGCCCTCCCGCGTTGCAGTCTGGCGCGCACCCTGCGGCACCCCCTCCGTACGGGGAGACCCCTCGACCGTGAACGACAGGATCCTGCGCGCGCTACGAGGCGATCCGGTGGATCGGACCCCGGTCTGGTTCATGCGTCAGGCCGGACGAACGCTCCCCCGCTACCGGGAGGCCCGAGCCGAGCGGGGCTTCTTCGAGATCATCCGGGATCCGGAGGCGGCGGCCGAGATCACGGCGCTCCCGCTGGAGTACTACCCGGTGGACGCGTGCGTGCTCTACAACGACCTGGTCACCCCCTTCTTCGGAGCCGGGCTCGACGTGGAGCTCCGCTCGGGGGTCGGTCCCGTGGTCGACCGGCCGATCCGGGAGGCCCGGGACGTGAAGGGACTGCGGCCCTTCGATCCCCGGGAGGTCCTGGACTTCAACCTCGAGCAGATCCGGATCCTGACCTCCCGGCTCGACGTGCCGATCCTGGGGTTCGTCGGCGCCCCCTTCACGCTGTCGTCGTACATGGTCCGGAGCCCCCGGAGCCGGGACCTGAGGGAGCTCAAGGAGTTCATCTGGTCCGAGCCCGAGGGCTGGGACTCGCTGGCCAGCTACTGGGCGGACCATCTGGCGGACTTCGGCGTCGCCCAGCACGAAGCCGGGGCGGCGGCCGTCCAGGTCTTCGACTCCTGGGCGGGGATCCTCTCGGTGGAGGACTACCGGGCCCACGCCCTGCCGTACTCCAGGCGCCTCTTCCGGCACCTGGAGAGCGCGGGCGTCCCGTCCATCCACTTCTATACCGGCAACCCCGCCCTCCTCCCCGCCGTCGCCGAGGCCGGAGGCGACGCGGTGAGCGTCGACTGGCGAATTCCCCTGGACGAGGCCCGGGAGGTCCTGGGCCCCGACCGGCCGATCCAGGGGAACCTGGACCCGGCGGCGCTGCTCGCCGGTGAGGAGGTCGCCGTGCGGAAGGCCCGGGAGGTCCTGGACCGGGCCGGGGGCCGGCCGGGCCATATCTTCAACCTGGGACACGGGCTCCTGCCCGAGACCGACCACCGGGTGATCCGGGCGGTCGTAGACGCCGTACACGAATACGAGCCCGAAGAGACGGGAGATCGATGAAGAGCGGAATCGTCGTGCTGAACTTCGGAGAGCCGGAGGAGCCGAGCCTGGATTCGGTGGTGCCCTTCCTGGAGCGGATCTTCGTCCAGAACGCCAGCCTGGAGAGCCAGAAGAACGAGGACGAAGTCCGGGAGCGGAGCCGGGAGCTGGCCGAGGAGCGGGCGCCCAGCCTCGTCGAGGAGTACGGGGAGATCGGCGGCTCGCCCCTCAACCACCAGGCCCGGGCCCAGGCCCGGATGCTCGGCCAGGAGCTCCGGGACCGGGGAGAGGAGGTCGGGACCTACTCCGCCTTCCAGTTCACCGATCCCTCCATCGCCGACGCCGTGGCCGCCGCCCGGGACGACGGGATCGAGATGCTGGTGGCCCTGCCCGTCTACCCGCTCTGCGGGCGCTCCACGACGATCGCCGCCCTGGAGGCGGTCCAGGAGGCCGCCGAGGAGCTCGAGTGGGAGGTGCCGATCCGGGAGGTCACCGGCTGGCACCGGCACCCGGACTACGTGCCGCTCCACGCGGACAACATCCGGGCCTACGTCCACGAGCACGACATCGACCTCTACGCCGACGGGACCGAGCTCGTCTTCAGCGTCCACGGCACCCCGAAGAAGTACCTGGAGGACGGGCCACGCTACGTGAAGTACGCCGGCGAGCTCGCGGCCCGGATCGCCCGGGAGCTGGGCGTCGGCGAAGACGACTACCACATCGGCTACCAGAACCACGGCAACCGTCCCATCCCCTGGACCGAGCCCGACGTGGAGGAGGTCGTCCGGGCGCTGGACGCCGACCGCATCGTCGTGATGGCGGCCAGCTTCATGCACGAGCAGTCGGAGACGCTGGCCGAGCTCGACATCGAGCTCCGGAAGGAGGCCGAGGAGCGGGAGATCGAGTTCCACCGGGTGCCGGTGCCCCACGACAGCGACCGCTTCATCGCCGTGCTGGCCGACCTGGTCCAGCCGCTCCTGGCCAAGGTGCCGGCCTTCGACGAGCTCCAGCTCAAGCGCTGCCTCTGTCGGACGACCCCCTACACCTTCTGCCTCAACGCGGGGTCTTAGCAGCCTCGACCGGCTTCAGGCGGTGAGCTCCTCCGCGAGCGCTTTCGCCGCCTTCACGCGCCCGGGTATTCCCGGCCGGCCGGTGTAGTTCGCGCAGAGCCGGATCCCGGGAGGCAGATCGAGCTCCCGGAGGCCGTCCCAGCTTCGGTCCCAGGCGGGCATCCGGGTCCGGCCGACCCGGAGGGGCCGGACCCGGCAGCCCGTCACCTCCTCGAACTCCCGGGCGGCGAGGGCGGCGAGCTCGTCGTCGTCCCGATCCACCACCTCCGGATCCTGCATTCCGCCGAGGTACGCGGTGTAGACGTCGTCCCGGTCGAAGATGCTGGCGTTCCAGGTGACACCCCTCGTCGCGAGCTTCTCGCCGAAGGCGACCTGGTAGCCGTAGCCCTCCAGCTCGCACGCTCCCTGGAGGTGCACCACCCCCAGGCGGTTGTACGTGAGGGCCGTGAGGGTCCCGGACGCCCGGGGCGACGCCCCGGCGAGGATCCGGGCCGCTGCGTCGGCGGGGCAGGTCAGGACCACGGCCCGGGCCTCGACGGCGCCCCCTCCCCGGACCTCCGCCTGGAGCCGGCCCGAGGGACCCGTCACCACGTTCTCCACGGGCGCGTCGAAGCGGACGGTGTCGCCCAGCTCCCGGACCAGGGCCCGGGGGAGCTCGCCCAGGCCCTCCGGGAAGGTCACGGTCGGCACCGCCGCCCGAGCCGAGGAACCCCGGCGGAGAAAAGCCAGCAGGAGGCTCCGGCCCGCGCCGAGCTCCTCCAGGGCCCCGGCCAGGGCGTGGCGGGCCGGCATCCGGGCCGGATCCGAGGCGTAGAGCCCCCCGTAGAGGGGTCCCAGGAGGTTCTCGTACGCCTCCCTTCCGAACTTCCGCTCGAAGAAGTCGGCGACGCTCTCCCGGGCGTACGGCGGGCTGGTGAAGGGCTCCAGGAGGGCCCGGAGCTTGCTCCGCCACGACAGGAGGTCGGTCCGGAGGGCCTCGGACGGGGTGAAGGGCGCGCGCCGGAGTGCGCCGTCCCGGTAGACGAAGAGGGGGAGATCGGGGCGCGCCTCCACCACCCGGTCCCCCAGGCCGACGGCCTCGACCAGCTCGTGCACCTCCCGGGTCAGGCGGGTTCGCTGGGGTCCCAGATCGAGCCAGACGCCGTCGACGCGCTCGCTCCAGAGGACGCCTCCCGGCCGCTCCCGGGCCTCGTAGACCCGGACCTCGGCGCCCCGGGCCCGGAGCTCGTGGGCGAGGGCGAGGCCGGTGATCCCGGCCCCGGCGACGACGATCACCGGTCCCTCACCCCTCCAGGGCCTCCGCGACCTCCCGGACGCGCTCGGTCAGCTCGTCCACCGCCTCCACGTAGATCCCCTCCCAGCGATCGAGGTTCTGCCAACCGCCGGTCTCCACCTCGAAGCGGAGCCCCGGGAGCATCCAGGAGGCGTAGCCGCTGAAGGGGTCGGGCGAGGCGTAGAGGGAACGGCTCCACGCCCGGCCCTGGAGGCCCTCCGTGCGGAGAAACGCCTTCTCCAGGCCGATGAGCATTCCGTTGATCCGCCGGGCCTCGTCGGTGCCGGGGCGGCCCCGCTCGAGCCGCGCCTCCCGGGCCTCGGTGAACGCCCGGGCGGCCTCGTCCAGCGCGTCCACGGACGCCCGCAGCCCGTCGAAGGAGACGGTCCGGCCTTCGTCCGCGGCGAGCTCCTCGAGGTCCGCCACGTGGCTCCGGAGGTCCGTCGCGTAGCGGGCCACGTCGTAGGGCAGCACCTCGGCGTTCGCCAGCCTGAGCGTCAGGACCCCGTCCACCCGGGCGAGGGCCGGGCCGTAGACGAAGTCGGTGTCGCCGAAGCGCTCGTACCAGGCGAAGTTGTCGTAGCCCGAGTGGTAGATCGGCGAGGAGCCGCCCATGGAGAGGCCGGCGGAGGGCACGCCGACGTGGGTGTAGAAGGCCACGTGGTCGGAGCCGCCGCCCAGGTTGCCCATGGGCGGGCCCTCGGCGTCGTCCGGGGCGCCCTCCATCCAGTGGTCGTAGACGGTTCCCTCCGAGCCCGGATAGGCGACGGCCCGGGCCGCGTCCACGATCGGGCCCTTGAGCGAGGGCGACGCCGAGCTCCCGAAGCTCCCGCCGGAGACCGCGCCGTCGGCGTTGATGTAGGCCACGGCGCTGGCCGTGAGCTCGTCCCGGAGCTGCTCGACCCACTCGGTGGAGCCGATGATGCCGTACTCCTCGGCGTCCCAGTGGGCGATCATCACGCTCCGGCGGGGGCGCTCCCCCCGGCGCGCCAGCTCGCCCAGGGCCTCGGCCATCGTCAGGAGCATGGCGGTCCCGCTGTTCGGGTCCACGGCGCCGAAGGTCCACGGGTCGTAGTGGGAGCCCAGGACGATCCACTCGTCGGGGTGATCGGAGCCGCGGATCGTGCCCACGACGTTGGTGGCCCGGACCAGGCCCTTCGGCTGGTTCACGGCGACCCGGACGGTCAGCTTCGACCCCCCGGTGAGCCGGTAGGTGAAGGGGAGGCCGCCCTGCCAGCCGTCGGCGGGCACCGGACGGCCGGTCATCCTCCCCAGGATCTCCTTCGCCGAGGCGTGGGGGATCGGGGTGACCGGGATGGAGTGGAGCCCTTCGACGTCTTCCGGATCGAGGCGCTCCACCTCGACGTCTCCGTCGGTGGGCAGCGCGGGCTCGAAGGGGGTCAGGGGGTCGCCGGTCCAGTCCAGCGCCAGAACCGATCCCCGCTGGATCGTGGACTCGCTGAGCCAGCGGTCCTCGGGGTACGGCGCGCCGTCCACGTAGCCCCCGTCCTCGGGGTCCGAGTACATGATCAGGCCGGCCGCGCCGTGGGCCTCGGCGTACTTCGCCTTGTAGCCCCGGAAGTTTCCGCCGTAGCGGGCGACCACGACCTTCCCACGGACGTCGACGCCCCACTCCTCGAGGCGCTCGAAGTCCTCCTTGCGGCCGTAGTTGGCGTAGACGACCTCCCCGGTCACGTCGCCGGAGCCCGAGAAGGCGTTCCAGCCCTCGCCCAGGTCCGGATCGTCGGAGAAGCGGTCCTCCTCGAGGACGTACTCCTGGTTGTTCAGGGGAATCCGGATCGGGGTGACCACCTCCACCTCGATGTCCCGCTCGAGGCTCGGGAGGTAGAGGTCGTAGGGGTAGCGCTCGACCTCCATCCCGGCCTCGTCCATGACCCGGGCGATGTAGTCCGCCACCCGGCGGTTCGCCTCGCTCCCGGTCGGGTGCCACTCCTTCGTCAGCTCCCGGAGGTGGCCCCGGAAGGTCTCGGGGGCCGGAAGCTCCATCAGGTCGGCCTCGAGGCTGCGCTGGGCGTCGCTGCCGGCCTCCGTGAAGCCGGTCAGGCGCTGGGCGTCGACGCCCGCCGGAGCCGAAGCGAGGAGGAGGAACGCGAGAACGGCGGACGCCGCCGGAAGCGACGGGCGCCCTGGAGAGGTCGGGAAAGCCGGATGCATGGCGGATCGTAGTGGGAGGCACGCTCGGAGGCGGACGGCTCCGCCCGGGAAATCGGCCGCGAATAGTAACGGCGGGAGCCGCCCCGACGCGACCGCCGGACGCTTGCTCCCGGACCGGCGCCCCGGGAGATTTCGAGTCCGCCCGCCGGGCCGACGGTCCCGGCGTCGGCTCCCGGTCCGCGTGACCGACCGTCGACTTCAACGATACGGGTCTCCCGATGCGAAGCACCCTCAAACACACCGGCCGCGATCGCCTCGCTCCGCCGACGGCCGTGGCCCTCGCCCTTCTGGTCGCCCTCCCCTGCCCGGCCGCGAGCCAGGACGCGGCCATCGAGGCCGCCCGGAGCTGGCGCCAGGCCCACGAGGCCGAGATCGTGAACGCCTTCGCCGAGCTCCTGGCGATCCCGAACGTGGCGGGCGACTCGGCCAACATCCGTCGGAACGCGGAATACATCGCCGCCGAGCTCGAGGAGCGGGGCGCCGAGATGGAGCTCTGGACGCTCCCCGGCGCCTCGCCCCTGATCTTCGGGGAGCTGCCGGCCGAGGGCGCCGAGCGGACGCTGGGGGTCTACGTCCACTACGACGGCCAGCCCGTGGACGAGAGCCGCTGGACCCACGGTCCGTGGGAGCCGACGCTCTACGACGGGGACATGGCCGCGGGAGCCGAGCCGATCCCCTTCCCCGAGGCCGGCGACGAGGTGGATCCGGAGTGGCGCATCTACGCCCGCTCGGCCGGCGACGACAAGGCGCCCCTGGCGGCGCTCATGGGCGCCCTCGACGCCCTGGAGGCGGCGGGGATCCGGCGGACCTCCAACATCAAGTTCCTCTTCGACGGCGAAGAGGAGGCGGGCTCCGGGCACCTGGACGAGTACATCGACGCCCACCGGGACCGTCTCGACGTGGACGTCTGGCTCTTCTGCGACGGCCCGGTGCACCAGTCGGGGCGACCCCAGCTCACCTTCGGCGTCCGGGGCGTCACGGGGATGGAGGTCACGGTCTACGGGCCCCTGCGCCCCCTCCACAGCGGCCACTACGGAAACTGGTCGCCGGTGCCGGGCCAGATGCTGGCCGAGCTCCTGGCCACCATGAAGGACGAGGACGGGACCGTGACCGTGGACGGATTCTACGACACCGTGGAGCCCATCGGAGACGCCGAGCGCCGGGCCCTGGACAACCTCCCGGGCTACGACGAGGAGCTGAAGCGGGAGCTCGGCCTGGCCTGGACCGAGGGCGAGCCCGAGACCCTTGCCGAGCGGCTGCTGCTGCCGTCGCTGACGATCCGGGGGCTGCAGAGCGGAAACGTGGGCGAGAAGGCCCGGAACATCATCCCGGCCACAGCCACCGCCACCCTGGGCATCCGCCTGGTCAAGGGGAACGACCCGGAGCACATGAAGGACCTGGTCGAGGCCCACATCCGGGCCCAGGGCTTCCACATCGTCCGGGAGGAGCCGGATCGGCAGACCCGGCTCCGGCACCGGAAGATCGCGAAGGTCCGCCGGGGCGGCGGCTACGTTGCGTCGAGGACCGAGATGGACGTGCCCGTGGTCCGGCAGGTGGTGTCGGCGGCTCGTCGGGCGGCCGGCGGGGACGATCTCGTCCTCATGCCCGCCCTGGGCGGCTCGCTGCCCCTCTACCTCTTCACCCGAAACCTGGACGAGCCCGCCATGATCGTCCCCATCGCCAACCACGACGACAACCAGCACGCCCCGGACGAGAACCTCCGCCTGGGCAACCTCTGGTACGGGATCGACCTCTACGCCGCGATCCTGACCATGCCCGAGGAGCCGCTGCCGTGAGGGGGCGAGGCCGAGGGACGTCCGCCTCCCGGCCGGACGGCGGGCAGCGTTCGGGCGTGGCGCTCCTCGTGGCGGCGTCGCTCCTCGTCGCCTGCGGGGGCGAGACGATCCCTCCCGGGGACGAGGGCGAGGGCGACGGCGACGGGACCACCGAGGCCCTCTACCGGGACGTCACCGCCAGCCACCTCCCGGTCTCGGATCTGGAGGGGCTGAGCATGGACGCCCACACCGGAGACCTGGACGCCGACGGCGACCTGGACATCGTGATCGCCAACGAGCACCGCCCGAACATCCTCCTGATCAACGACGGCTCGGGCCGCTTCGTCACGGCGAGCGAGCGGCTCCCCTCCGCGCCCCGGGACTCCGAGGACGTCAGCATCGCCGACTTCGACGGCGACGGCGACCTCGACGTGATCGTGGTGAGCGAGGACGACGAGGTGAACGAGCTCTACCTGGGGGACGGCCGGGGCGGCTTCACAGACGGCGGGGACCGGATCCCGGTGACCGGCACGTCGAACGCCGTGGTGGTGGCGGACCTGAACGGCGACGGCGCTCCGGACGTCCTGATCGGAAACAACGGCCAGAACTTCGCGCTGATCAACGACGGCGCCGGGAGCTTCACGGACCAGACCGCCGAGCGCCTTCCCGCCCGGGACGACGTGACCCAGGACCTGGAGCTGGGCGACGCCGACGGGGACGGCGACGCCGACCTCCTGGTGGGCAACGAAGACGCCAACCGCCTTCTCTTCAACGACGGGAGCGGCGTCTTCACCGACCCGCCGGAACGCGTCATCCCCCTCCGGGACGCCCCGGAGGAGACCCGGGAGGCCGACTTCGGGGACGTGGACGGCGACGGCGACCTGGACGTCCTCTTCGCCAACGTCCGGGCCTTCGTCGACGGGGCCGACCCCCGGAACCGGCTCCTGATCAACGACGGCTCGGGCCGCTTCAGCGACGAGACCGAAGCCCGGCTCCCCGCCGACCAGGACCGCTCCTTCGACGGCGACTTCTTCGACGTCGACGGCGACGGCGACCTGGACGTCGTCACCTCGAACTCGGAGGTCCGGATGTCGGAGGGCCAGATCGTGGACGCGCCCTACCGGGTCTACCTGAACGACGGACAGGGGGTCTTCCGGGAGGCCACCGCGGAGGTCTTCCCCCCGGGGACCATCGGCACCGGCTTCGACGCCGAGTTCGCCGACTTCGACGGGGACGGCCTCCGGGACCTCTACCTGGCCAGCCGGGGGAGCACCGACCGGCTGCTCCTGGCCCGGCCGAGGTAGGCTCACCACGAGTCCCTCCCTCTTGTGTTCACTCGCGCCCCGATATATCGTCTAACGATACAACGAGCGACGAATGATCGCCGGGCGGCCTCCGCCCGGCCCCCGCGCCACCGTCGAAGCCGGAGCGAGCGCATGCCCGAGCCACAACCGCCCGAGGACCTCCTCCCCCTGACCCCCACGGCTTTCCACGTCCTCCTGGCCCTGGCGGACGGTCCCCTCCACGGCTACGGGATCGGCCGGGAAGCCGAGGAGGCGTCCGGCGGAGCCGTGAGCATGGGACCCGGCACCCTCTACGGCGCTCTCCATCGCCTGGAGGAGCAGGGACTCATTCGTGAGGCGCCCACCCCGGACGACGCCGAGGGCCGCCACACGGACCGGCGCAAGTATTACCGGATCACCGGAAAGGGGCACGCCGCCGTGACCGCCGAAGCCTCCCGCCTCAGCCGGGTCGTGGAGCGGGCCCGGGCGAAGATCGCCCTGGACGCCCCGGGCGGCGGGGGGAGCTGACCGTGGACGCCATCCTCCGGGTCTACGCGGCCCTGCTGCGCCTCTATCCCCGCTCCTTCCGGGAGCGATACCGGGACGACCTCCTCCGGGACGCCCGGG
>CAZMPV010000079.1:5215-9703 GCA_964567985.1 uncultured Gemmatimonadaceae bacterium | reverse complement strand
GCGCCTATATTGGGCCACCCGACTCTCGGATCGTCCCGCTCGACAGCGGCATGCCGTCGCTCGCCGGCCCTCCCGCACCGGCGCCGACGCCCAACTTCCCGGAAGGAGCCTCCATGAAGCGCACCCTCGTCCTGCCGATCTTCCTCGTCCTGGCGCTCTGGTCGCCGGCGTCCGCCGACGCCCAGGATACGGCCCGGGACGCCCCCTTCACCGAGACGCTGGCCCCCGGAACGACGTACGATTCGTCGATTCCGACGCTGGTCGAGGTGGCGGGCCACGACTTCGACGAAGAGGTGACGCCTCCCCACGAGGTGGCGGCATACATGCGGGCCCTCGCCGAGGCGGCCCCGGAGCGGACGCACCTGATCGAGTACGCCACCAGCCACGAGGGCCGTCCCCTCCAGATGCTCGTCATCGGAAGCGCCGACCGGATCGCCCGGCTCGGCGAGGTCCGGGAGGGCCTCCAGGCCCTGGCCAACCCGGACCGCCACGACGACGCCGAGCTCCAGCGCCTGACCGACGAGCTTCCGGTGGTGACCGCGCTCCTCCACGGAGTTCACGGCAACGAGATCTCCTCCTCCGGGGCGGCGATGGCCGAGGCGTATCACCTCCTCGCCGCCACGAACGATCCCGTGGTGGAGACGATCCTGTCCGAGTCCCTGGTCGTCATCGACCCGAACCAGAACCCCGACGGCCGCTACCGCTTCGTGAGCCGCTACGCCCAGAACCGGGCGTTTCCGCCCGACCCGGACCCCGTGTCGGCCGCCCACGACGAGCCGTGGCCGGGGGGCCGGGTGAACCACTACCTCTTCGACCTGAACCGGGACTGGTTCCTCCAGAGCCAGCCCGAGAGCCGGGGCAAGGTGGCCGCGCTGCTCTCCTTCCAGCCCCACGTGACCGTGGACCTCCACGAGATGGGCGGGGACTCCTACTACTACTTCCCGCCGGCGGCGGTGCCCGGGAACACCTACGTCACCGAGACCCAGAACGAGTGGTACATGCGCTTCGGTCGGAACAACGCCGAGCGCTTCGATCAGCGGGGCTTCCAGTACTTCACCCGGGAGATCTTCGACGCCTTCTATCCGGGCTACGGCGCGTCCTGGCCGACGACCCACGGCTCCCTGGGGATGACGTTCGAGCAGGCCTCGGCCGGCGGGCTCGTCTACCGCCGGGACGACGGCACGCTGCTCACCTACGGCGACGGCGTCCTCCACCACTTCACGTCGGCCCTCAGGACGGCCCGAACGGCGGCCGAGAACCGGCAGGCGCTGCTCGAGGACTTCGTCGACTTCCGGCGCTCGGCCATCGAGATGGGCCGCACCGGCGAGACCCGGACCTACGTCCTCCATTCGAGCCACGACCCGGAGATGGCCGAGGAGCTGGCCCGCCTCCTCGTCCGGAACGGGATCCGGGTGCAGGAGGCCGACGAGCCGGTGCGCGTCCAGGGGCGGACGCTCCCCGCCGGCGAGACCTGGCTGGTGCCGATGGACCAGCCCGCCCACCGTCTGGCCCGGAATCTCCTGGATCCCCACACGCCCATGAACCCGGACTTCGTCCAGGAGCAGATCGAGCGCCGGGCCCGGCGGCTCCCCGACCAGATCTACGACGTGACCGCCTGGAGCCTCCCCCTGCTCTGGGACGTGGAGGCGATCCCGGTGGGTGAGTCCGTGGAGGTGGCGTCCACGGCCGTCGAGGCCGATCCGGCCATGGACTCCTCCCCCCGCCTCCCCGACGCCCGGGTCGGCTACCTCCTGCCCTGGAGCTCGGCGACCGCCTCGGCCACCGCCGAGGCCCTCCAGGAGGGCCTCACCCTCCGCGTCGGCACCGGCTCCTTCGTCATGGACGGCCGCGACTTCCCGGTGGGCACCGTCATCGTCCGGAGCGACGAGAACCCGGACGACCTGCCCGCGACGCTGGGCCGGATCGTCCAGGAGCACGGCGCGGAAGCGGTGCCCGTCGACTCGAGCATGGTGGACGAAGGGATGTCCCTGGGGAGCAGCCGGGTCCGGCGCCTGGTGGCGCCGTCGGTGGCCATCGTCTGGGACGAGCCCGCGGCGACCTACTCGGCCGGCTGGGTACGCTACACCCTGGAGGACCGCTACGGCCTCCGGGTCACGGCGATCCGGGCGGACCGGCTGCCCCGGACCGTCCTCTCCGACTACGACGTGATCGTCGTCCCCAACGGCCGCTACGGTGGCGCCTGGAGCGACGCCTTCGTCGAGGAGCTGGCCGACTGGATGAGCGACGGCGGCACCCTGGTGACGATGGCCGAATCGTCGGTCTGGGCCGCCCGGGAGGGCATCCTCGGGACGACGCCCGAGGTCCGGGGCGGAGCGCCCGCGGTCGGCGAGGGGCGCCCCGGGGAGGTGAAGGACGTCCAGGAGCAGCCGATCGACTACCTGGAGGCGATCGCTCCCGCGGTGGAGGACCCCGAGCAGACGCCCGGGGCGATCGTGAACGTGATCCTGGACGAGACCCACTGGCTCTCGTCCGGGACCGACGGCCGGATCGGGGCCCTGGTGGAGAGCGACCGGATCTTCACGCCCCTGACCCTGGACGTGGGCACCAACGTGGGACGCTACGCCGGGATGGAGGAGCTGGTGGCAGGGGGAATCGTCTGGGAAGAGGCCCGGCCACAGCTCGCGAACAAGGCGTTCCTGATGTACCAGCCCCGGGGCCGGGGGCAGCTCGTCGCCTTCGCCGAGGACCCGAACTACCGGGCCTACGCCCGGGCGACCCAGCTCCTCTTCGTGAACGCCGTCCTCATCGGGCCGGCCCGATGAGCGCGTTTCACGCCACGCTGCGCCGGGAGACCGACGGTCGGGGCCACAACCTCGACCAGACCGACGAGCTCCGGGATAGGGTCCGGGAGAGCGGGGTGGAGACCGGGCAGTGCACGGCCATGGTCACGGGCTCCACCGCCGCGCTCACGACACTGGAGTACGAGCCCGGCCTGGTGAACCACGACGTCGTCGACGCCCTGGAGCGCATCGCGCCCCGGGACGGCCACTACCACCACGAGGAGACCTGGAACGACGACAACGGCCACTCCCACGTCCGGGCCAGCCTGATCGGTCCGTCCCTCGCCATGCCGGTGGTGGAGGGGAGCCTGCCCCTGGGAACGTGGCAGCAGGTGGTTCTGATCGACCTGGACACCCGGCCCCGGAGCCGGACGGTGGAGGTCACCGTCGTGGGGAGCTGACGGGACCGCCGCCGGTCACTCCCAGTTGATGGCGTATCCGAGCACCAAGGAGACGCCGGCGCTGGTGCCCTCGGTGGTGAAGCGGATCGGGATCCCGAGGCCGGCGTTCAGGAACGCCGGCACGTAGACGGCCGGGGTGATCCCCCCGGCGTCGGGCTGCTCACCGCCGTGGAGCTGGAACTTGCCCTCCAGGGACCAGAAAGCGCCCGCTCCCCGGACCATGGCGGAGCCCGCGAAGGCCGTGGACTCGATGTCGCCCCCCTCGGGGCCCAGGTCCGAGCCGACGCCCCGCCGGTGGAGGATCTGGGTCGAGACGAAGACTCCGCTCTCCAGCCTGTGGGCCGCCCCCACCGAGAACTCGCCCAGGACCGTCTCGTCGCCACGGAGCGACGAGATCAGCCCCGCGCTCGCCGAGAGCAGGTCGAGGGGAGGAGCCGGGAGGCTGGCCCGAACGCTCGCCTTCGCCCGCACGTCGTTGGCGGTGTCGGGCGGGAGCTCCTCGAATGGATCGAGGGGATCCGTGCGCACCTCCTTGACATCCACCCCGAAGCGGTCCCGGACCTCCACCTTCACCTCGAAGAAGCGGGTGGCCCCGACCTTCGCACCCACGATCAGAGGCACGGCGGTCTCGCCGCCGCCCACGAGGGGCACCACGGAGGCGCGGGCGTAGCTCTGGAAGACCCCGTGGGGCATGATGTAGAGCTGGTCGATCTCGAAGAGCTCCGGCGGCATCTCCCGAGCGAGGTGCTGCTGGGCGTCGGCGGAGGCCGGCGCCAGGACGCTCGCGGCAGCGACCAGGCCGACGACGGCTCTACGACCCCACATCACGCCTCCGTGGCCATTCGGGTCCAGACCCGGGAGAGAGAGGCCGTGACCTCCTGCATGGCCTCGAAGGCCACCGCGTCCAGACGGTGCGCGATCTCGTCGCCGACCATGGAGCGGAGGAGCCGGACCGGCTCGTCCAGGTCCCAGTCCAGGAACGGCTCCGGTCCGCGGTCCAGCCGCTGGAGGAGTCGGAGCACCAGGTAGGTGTCGTCCAGGAGACCGGCGAGGCCCTGCGTCATCTCGGGGATCAGGTCGACCGGCCGGATGAAGTACTCCTGGACCCGGCGAAGGAGAGGAAAGACCGCGTCCTCCATCTCACGCTCCCGGGCCTCCTGGGCCGCCCGGGCCAGGAAGACCGGGACGGACTCGATCGTCTCGACGGCCACCTCGGCCGCCTCTTCGATCCGCTCGTCGTCGGCCTCGGGCATGCGCTCCCGGAGGAATCGCTCCAGGGGCTCGCG
>CAZMPV010000079.1:0-5115 GCA_964567985.1 uncultured Gemmatimonadaceae bacterium | reverse complement strand
CCGTCGGCGTCGGAGATGATCGGCGCCACCTCCCGCTGGCGGAGCATCCGGTTGAACTCCTCCACGTCGGTCCGGAGCACCTCCTGGAGCCGGCTGAGCACCTCCGACCACTCGTCGTTCAGGTCGCCGAAGCGCTCGTCGGCGCCCTCGGTGGGCCGGCCGTCGGGCTGGGCCACGAAGCCGTAGAGGTACGCCATCTGGTGATCCAGGGCAGGCTGGTAGTTGATCGGGTCCTGCCGGCTCTCGCTCTTCGTGTTGATGAGCTGGGTCTCGATGGCCGTGAGCGCCTCGGCGATCGAGTCGGCCCGGGCTCGCACGTCGGAGGCCTCCTCGTCGCCCCGCTCCAGGTGGCCGGCCACGCTCTGCACCTGGTCCCGGACCCGGCGGAGCTCCTCGATGTGGTCGTAGACGCTCTGGAGGGAGTCCTTCACCTCGTTCGCCATCTCCCACTGGGCCATGAGGTCGTCCTGCGTGACGTCCTCGAGGCGGGGGTCCTTCCGGACCTCGAGTTGCCGCTCCTGGCTCCAGTCGCCGGCGCTGAGGCGCACCGTGTAGGTGCCCGGGACGACCTTCACGCCCCCGGTGTAGCCCCAGGAGGTGCTGGTGGCGTCGTCGGTGATGTCGACGCCGTCGGTCTGGAGGTTCCAGGTGATCCGGTGCATGCCGGCCTCGGTCGAGATCGCGGGCCCGCCGCCCCCGCCGAAGAAGGCGGCGAAGGGGCCGCCCGGTCCGGCGTCCTCGTCGGCGGAGCTGAAGCTCCGGAGGACGTCGCCCTCCTCGTTCAGGAACTCGACCGTGACCTCGTCGTCCGTGTCCTGGGCCAGGTAGTAGTAGAGGATCGCGCCGGAGGGCGGGGCCTCGGGCCAGCCGCCCCCGAAGCCGCCGAAGCCCCGGTTCACCCGGTACGCCGGGCTCGGCTCGTAGAGGTGGGCGTCGGCCGAGGCCACCCGGTCGTCGAGCTGACGGAGCGGGGCGATGTCGTCCAGGATCCAGAAGGAGCGGCCCTGGGTGGCCACGACCAGATCGCCCCGGTGCACCCGGAGGTCCGTGACCGGCGTGACCGGAAGGTCGAGCTGGAGGCTCTGCCAGTTCCCTCCGTCGTCGAAGGAGACGAAGAGGCCGAACTCGGTGCCGGCGAAGAGGAGCCCCTGGCGCTCCGGGTCCTCCCGGACGACCCGGGTGGTGAAGTCCGCGGGGATGCCGTTCTCGCCGGTGGTCAGGAGGTCCCACGACTGGCCGTAGTCGGTGGTCTTGAAGATGTACGGATGCCAGTCGTCGAGGCGGTACTTGTGAGCCGCCATGTACGCCGTCCCCGGCGCGTGCTCGGAGAGGTCGATCCGGTTGACCGTGGCCAGCTCGGGCAGGCCGTCCGGGGTGATCTCCGTCCAGTCGGCCGTCTCGCCCCGGCGGATCCAGACCCGGCCGTCGTCGGTGCCGGCCCAGAGCTCGCCCTGCTGATGGGGCGACTCGACCAGGGCGTAGACAGTGTTGAAGACCTCGACCCCGGTGCCCTCACAGGTGATCGGCACGCCGCCGCAGTGCTGATGCTCCGGGGTGTCGGTGGTCAGGTCCGGGCTGATCTCCTCCCAGCTCATGCCCCGGTCGGTGGTCCGGTGGACGACGTTCGAGGCGTGATAGACGGTGCTCGGGTCGTGCTGGGAGACGAGGATCGGCGCGTTCCACTGGAAGCGGTACTTCAGGTCCTCGGCCGGCGTGCCGAGCTGGAGCTGGGGGTAGACCATCATGTTCCGGACCTGGTCGGTCTCGGCGTTCCAGCGGTCGATGACGCCGCCGTAGCAGCCCGAATAGATGAGGGTCGGGTCGTCCCGGTCGAAGGAGATCGGGCCGGTCTCGCAGCCGCCGATCGAGTACCAGAACTGTTTGGGATGCGTCCCGCCGCCGTTCCAGGAGGGGACGGTGATCGTGGAGTTGTCCTGCTGGGGCCCGTAGACCCGGTAGGGGAACTCGTTGTCCACCTCCACCGAGTAGAACTCGGCGGTGGGCTGGTTGTAGTAGGTGGACCAGTCTTCGGCGTTGTTCACCGAGACCTGCCCGCCGCCGTCGTCGGCCACGATCATCCGGTCCGTGTCCTTCGGGTGGACCCAGAGGTCGTGGACGTCGCCGTGGGGCACGGAGATCGGCTCGATCGTCTTCCCCCCGTCCACCGACCGGTAGAGCCCGGTGTTCATGGCGTAGAGGGTGTTCGGGTCCTTCGGGTCGGCCGTCAGGTGAATGTAGTAGTACGCACGCTGGAGGAGACGGCGGTCGTCGTTGACGAGCCGGAAGGTCTGCCCCCCGTCGTCGGAGCGGTAGAGCCCGCCCTCGGGCTCCGGCGCCTCCATCAGCACCCAGACCCGGTCCGGGTCGGCCGGCGAGACCTCGACCGCGGCCTTCCCCACGGTGCCGGTGGGCAGGCCGCCGCCGAGCTTGGTCCAGCTGTCGCCGCCGTCCTTCGACTTCCAGACGCCGCCCTCGCTGCCGCCGGAGCGGACGACCCACGGGTCGCGCTCGGCCTGCCAGGCGGCGGCGTAGAGGACCCGGGGATTGTTCGGGTCCATGGCCAGGTCCACGATGCCGGTGCTGTCGGAGACGAAGAGGACGTTCTCCCAGCTCTCGCCCCCGTCGGTGGTCCGGTAGACGCCCCGGGTGGAGTTGTAGCCGAAGGGGTGGCCCAGGGCGGCCAGGTAGGCCACGTCCGCGTTCTTCGGATGGACCTGAATGTCGCCGATCTGTCCAGCGTCCTCCAGCCCCGCGAACTCCCAGCTGTCGCCGCCGTCCAGGGACCGGTAGACGCCCCGGCCCGTGGAGACGTTGCCCCGGATGCACGCCGAGCCGGTGCCGACGTACATCACGTTCGGATCGGACTTCGCCACGGCCACGGCGCCGATGGAGCCGACGTCGATCTGGCCGTCGGTGATGTTCGACCAGTTCTGGCCCGCGTCGTCGGTCTTCCAGACGCCGCCGCCGGTGGTGCCCGTGTACCAGGTGTCGAGCTTGGTCGGGTGGCCGGTGACCGCCGTGGAGCGGCCGCCCCGGTAGGGCCCGATCATCCGGTAATCCAGACCCTCGAAGAGAGCGGGGTCGTGGACGACGTTCGCGTCGCTCTCCTGGGCCGTCCCGGGAGCGGCGACGCCGAGGAGACCGAGGAGCCCGAGGGCGACACCGAGCCGAAGGCCGCGGCGAAGCGAGGAAGAGATCATCATCTGGCGACTCCTTCGATGAATCGGAAGAGACGCCGCCCGGGCCTCAATGGGCAGAGGAGGAGAGCCGGAAGTCCGGGACGGCGCCGGCTTTGTGCACCGTGAACGTGCCTGCGATTGTAAGGGGAGAACCTTTCTCCGGACAAGGACCGTGGATCGGGTCGGGGCTTCGCCCCGGGGAGGCCGAAGAGCGCCTTCAGCGATCCGCGGGAGCCCACTCCCTCCGGAGACGAGCCACGTGGCGGGCGGCGCGGGTCGGCGGCGACTGGAGCGACGGGCCCGGGCCCAGGGAGACCAGCTCGGGAGCCCCGTATCCCGCCCAGCGACGCTGACCGAGCTCGTCGCCGGCCTCCCGGGCGAGAGCGTGGAGCCGGGCGGCCGCCCGCTCGGCCTGCCGGGGATGGGCCACGGCGTGGGCCGCCCGGAGGACCTCCCGGGCCGCACCCGTGCTCCCCTCTGCGATCAGCAGGTCGGCCGCTTCGTGAAGCACCCGTCCGCGGTCCGTCGGGTCGCAGAAGCGGATCGCTGCCGAGGCGAAGTCCCGGACCGCGCCGCTGGCGTCTCCGGCCGACCGTCGGATCCGGGCCCGGGCTTCCAGGACCACGCCGGCGGCCTCACGATCCTCGGCCTGGAGCGCTTCCCGGAGGGCCCGGCCCAGGGCCCGCTCGGCGTCCGGAGCGACGATCGCCTCGCCCACCGACGCCATCCGGGTGAGGTGTTCGTCGGCGCCGGCGAGCTCGGCGGTCCGCTGGTAGAGAGCGCGGGCTTCGTCGGGGCGGTCGGCCTTCCGGGCGATTCGCCCCCGGTGCAGGACGAGCGCCGGATCGTGGGGCTGGAGCGAGGCGGCGAGGCTCAGGATCTCGGACGCCCGGGCGTAGCGGCTCCGGGCCTCGGCCGCGGCGGCCCAGGCGGTCAGGGCGGCCACCAGCTCTTCGTCGGTCGCGTCGTCGTCGGACCAGCGGGAGAGCCGCCGGGCGGCCCGGGTCATGGCCGCGGGTTCCGTGTCGGCGCTGCGGACGCGGTCGTCGAGGTCCCGGATCCAGCGCCGCAGGAGGAAGAGAGCGCCGGGGTCGTGCGGGCCCGGATCGGCATCCGAAGTCTCGACCGAGCGGGGGGCCCGGCCGGCGCGAAGCAGGCCTCGCAGGGCGAGGAGGCCCAGGCGGGCCGCCTCGTCCACCTCGTGTCCGGATCGGACGGGGTAGCGACCGTGGTCCCCGGACTCCGGACGTGAACGTCCGACGAGCTCGGGGCGGGAACCGCGCGGAGGATCGTCGCCCTTCCCGCCCGTCCGATCTGCGCTGAAGAGTCCCGTCGGCGTCACGATCGTCCCGGTGGCGTCGCGAGGATAGCTATCGGCCGCGAATGAAAGTCATTCTCAACCAGCTTACAGCCTGGAGATGTTCATGTCAACGGAATGGAGACGATGGCGACGGAAGCCGGGGGCTCGTCTCACACCCCGAAATGGGCGGCGTCGAGGACCTCGACGGCCCGGGCCCGGAGCGACCAGGGGACGTCGGCGGGGCGGGCATGCTCGGCCCAGAGGTCCCAGCCGGTGGGGGCGACGCCGGCGGACTCGTTTTCGGCGATCAACGCGTCCACGGCGTTTTCCGGGAGGTCGGGGGTCGGGCGGTCGTTCGCCAGCTCGAGCTCGCCGAGTTCCTCCACGCCCTCCAGCTCCTGGTCGATCGCTCCCCTCCACGCCGGATCCATGTGGATCCCGCCCCTCGGGTCGATGAAGGCCGCGTGCCGGTCTCTGCCCCAGAACTCGACCCGCCAGCCCCGTTCGTGCACCAGCGTGTGGTGGTATCTGCAGAGGAGCACGAGGTTGTCGAGGCTGGTCTCGCCCCCGTCGGCCCAGTGGGTGAGGTGATGGCCGTCGGTGAAGCGGAGCCCGCAGCCCGGGAAGCGGCAGCCG
>CAZMPV010000078.1:0-9804 GCA_964567985.1 uncultured Gemmatimonadaceae bacterium | reverse complement strand
GAGTCCATCCACCGGTCCCGGGCGGCGGTGCCGTAGGGCCAGGAGCCGTCGTCCTCCTGGGCCCGGAGCGTGAAGCGGGCGGCCCGGAGGGCGGTCTCGCGGAGGCCGTCGTCGCCCAGCCCACGGCCCGCCCGGGCCAGGAGCGACGCCGCCAGCGCGCTGGCGTTGTGGACAGCCCGCCGGTCCCGTGGGGTGTAGCTGAAGCAGAACGTGTCGTCGCGGCCCGGAATCCGGTTCAGCTCGTCCCGGAGGAACGCCCCGGCCCGGCTCACGGCCCCCTCGACGTCGGCGGCCAGGCCGGGCCACCGCTCGGCGGCGTCCAGGAGCCCGTGGCCCACGAAGGCGGTCGGCACGCTGGCGGGGGTTCCGGCCGGGACCCGGAAATCCCGGTTGGCCCAGGGAAAGGGGTAGCCCCAGCCGCCGGCCCCGGTCTGGTCGTCCAGGAGCCGGTCTACGAGCCGCTCCGCCTCCCGCCGAGCGTCGCCGAGCGTCTCGTCGTCGCCCGCGTCGGGCCGTCGAGACAGCCCCGAGAGCACCAGGCCCAGGGCCTTGGGGTTCCGGAGCCGGGGCACGCCCAGGAGCGGCCGGAGGTTCACCGGGCTGCGCCGGCCGAGCTGGGTCCACGCCACCCCGAGCCAGCGGCTGCCGAAGGTGAGGGCCCGGACCGGGGGCGAGGCCAGGAGGTCGAAAGGGTCCCAGCCCCGGTACTCCCGGACCCGCATCCACGCCAGGAGGTCGGCGGAGACCCGGGACCACCGCTCGACGTCGCCCTTCTCTCCCCCGGCGTCGTCCGTGTCCAGCGTCCGGGGATCCGGCGCCGTCACGTCTCCTCGCCGGTCGGCGGCACCGGCACCCGGCCGGTCAGCCGCTCCCGGAGCACCGCCCAGACGAACCAGGGGTTCACAACCGCGTAGCGCCGCCAGAGGTTCGGCGGATCCTGGATGAGCCGGAAGAGCCACTCGGTCCCCGTCCCCCGGATCCACGAGGGAGCGTCCCGCTTGAAGCCCGAGAGGACGTCGAAGCTGCCGCCCACGCCGAGCCCTACGGTGAGCCCGTCGGCGGGCCCGAGGCTGGCCAGAAAGCGCTCCTGGAGCGGGCTCCCCATCCCCACGAGGAGCAGGTCCGGCCGCAGCGCCCGCAGGTCCCGGCGGACCCGGGCTTCGGAAATGTCGTCCAGGTACCCGTGATGATGCCCGGCGAGCCGCAGGTCGGAGAGGTCGTGCTGCAGCTCGGCGGCGAGGACGTCCACCACCTCCTCCCGGGCGCCGAGGAGGTAGACGCTCCATCCCCGCCGGGCCGCCTCCCGGAGGAGACGGCGGGTCAGGACGATGCCCCAGACCGCGCTCAGGGTACGGCGGCCCAGGGCCCGGGCCGCCCAGACCACCGCCGTCTCCGGAACCACCAGGTCGGCGGATCGGATGAAGTCCCGGAGCGTGCTGTCCCGGGTCGCGAGCCAGCACTTGTTGGCGTTGAGGACCGCGATCCGGAGAGGTCGGCGGTCGCGGACCGCCCGGTCCACGATCTCCACCGCGTCGTCGAGAGTCACCCCGTCCACCGGCATGCCCAGCACCCGGGTTCGGGGTGGGTCGGCCGGGGGCTCTGCACGCGGTCGCCCCGGGTCCTCCACGGCGATGCCTCCTCCAGGTGGCGCGGGCGGAGTCAGTAGGCCCCGTGGCCCCGGATCACCACCGGAATCGTCTTGAGAAGTATCTTCAGGTCGGTCCAGAGGCTCCACTCCCGGATGTACTTCAGGTCCAGCTCGGCCCACTCGTCGAAGTCGTGGATGTCCGAGCGCCCCTGGATCTGCCAGTAGCAGGTGATCCCGGGCTTCACGGCCAGCTTCGCCCGGTGCCAGGGCTCGAACTCCACGAACTCCTCCGGGAAGGGCGGCCGGGGACCGACCAGGCTCATGTCCCCCCTGAGGACGCTCCAGAGCTGGGGGAGCTCGTCCAGGCTCGACTTTCTGAGCCACTTCCCGATCGGGGTGACACGGGGATCGTTGCGGATCTTGAAGGCCGGCCCCTCCATGTGGTTCAGGTGCTCCATGTCGTCCTTCAGCTCGTCGGCGTCCTCGACCATGGAGCGGAACTTGTAGCCGACGAAGGGGCGGGCCCGGTGGCCCAGGACCCGCCAGCGATAGAACGCCGGCCCCGGAGACGTCAGCTTGACCAGAATCCCGAGGAGAACGAGAAGGGGGGAGAGGACGATCAGCCCGATCAGGGCGACGACCACGTCGATGGCGCGCTTGATCGCCTGCTCCACCTGCCAGCCGAGGGAGCCCGCCCGGTCCGGGAGACAGGCCTCCCAGTCGGTCTCCTCCCGGACCCTGCGGGCGAAGTCGATCGGGTCCGCGCCGACGGCGCCTTCGGCCGCCGCTCCCTCTTCCGCGGCGCGCTCCGCCTCCTCGACCCGCTCTCCATCGGCCTCCGCCTCCGCCAGCTCGGATGAGCGGGCTTCGTAGGAGTGCATGGGCTGCTCTCCGTTCATCCGAGCGCGCCCCTCCGGACGGAGCGGAGCGGCGAGGCCCCTACCCGTCCTCTCCATGTCGGGGCTCGAACGCATGTCGGCGAATGAACGTGCGGGCGAGGTCCAGCGGTGCGGAATGGACTCAGGGGTCTCTCTGAAGTTGACGGATGAGCGACTGTTCGACGGGGGACCGACGGTGGATCCGACGCTCCCACCTCTGACCATGGAGGGATCCGAACCGTCCTCCAATTGAATCTCTCGGATCGGCGCTCGCAAGGCAAAGATCGCCCCCGTGCCTGCCGCCTTTGACGCTCCCGCCGGATCTTTCTACCCTCGGGTGCGCCGGCGAGGGCGAGAGCGAGACGGTCTCTCGGAGCGTCGTCCTGGAGCCCGGCCGGGCGCTCCGTGTCGAGAGCGACCTGGACCTGACCCTGCGGATCGGCGGCTAGCGAGGCGATGACGACCTTCCTGCTCCTCCTCTTCCTGGCGACGACGGGCCGGCCGGCGGCGGCCCAGCTCCTCAGCGCCGACGCCGCCCACCTGGGCACGGGCCAGAGCTACACGGCCCTGGCCCGGGGCTTCGGGGCGGTCTCGCTGAACCCGGCCGGGCTGGCGATGCCGGGCTCGCCGGAGGCCTCGGTGGCGGTCTTCCCCCTGGAGCTGCGCCGGGACCTGGATCCGGTGAGCGCCGGGGACGTGGCCGACTTCCAGGGCCGTCAGATCCCGAGATCGACCCGGGAGGAGTGGCTGAGCGCCGTCGAGGCCGAGGGGGGCCAGCGGGGCGGGTTCGCCGGGGGCGTCTCGCCGGTCTCCGCGAGCGTGGGCCGCTTCGGCTTCCAGCTCTCCACCACCGGCGGGGCCGAGGCGTCGCTCAACCCCGACGCCGCCGAGCTCCTCCTCTTCGGCAACGCGGGCCGGACCGGCGAGCCCGGCACCTTCGACCTCGCCGGCTCCAGCCTCCGGGCCTTCGCCGTGACCACGGCCGGGCTCGCCTACGGTCACCCCGTGGACGTTCCGGGCGAGGGCGACCTCGCGCTCGGCGCCACGCTGAAGTACTCGGTGGGCAACGCGCTGCTCCTGGCCCGGGACGCCGGCGACGGCGGCAGCTCGATCAGCGGCGATCCCCTGGAGGTGCGCCTGGACTTTCCCGTTCTCCAGTCGGACAGCGCCTTCGACGACCCGAACCTGAACGCCGGCTCCGGCGTCGGCCTGGACCTGGGGGCCGCATGGGAGGCGGGCGCCTGGTCCGTGGGCGCCGCGGTCCGGAACGTCTTCCACACCTTCGAGTGGGACGTGGGGAAGCTCTACTACCGCTCCGGCACCGCCCTCCTCGACCGGGAGAACCGGGACTCGGACTTCGACGCCCGGCCGGCGTCCGGCGCCCCGGCGTCGGTGCTCGCGCCCCTGAACGACCTGACCCTGGCCCCCGAAGTGAGCCTCGCCGCCGCGTACCGCGCCACCGAGCGCCTGGCCGTCACGGCCGAAGCGCGCCGGCGCCTGGGCGACGGTCTCCCCCTGGCCCCCGGGACCCGGCTCGCCGTGGGCGCCGAGTACGAGGCCAGGCCCTTCCTGCCGCTGCGGGCCGGCGTGGCGAAGATCACCGACGGGGTGCAGTTCGGCGGCGGCGCAGGCGTGCGCCTGGGCTCCGTGGAGGTGGGGGTCGCCGCCCTGGCCCGCCGGGGCGACGCCGGCGACGGCAGCGTGGCCCAGCTCAGCGTCTCCTACGCCCGACGCTAGGCGGCCCTCACGCCCCCACCGCCTGCCGCTGCCGGTAGAACGCCACCACGTCGTCGACGATCGCCTCGATGCCGTGGGCGGGCTCCCAGCCCAGGAGCGTGCGGATCTTCGTGGTGTCTGGCTGGCGGCGCTCCATGTCCTCGAAGCCCTCGCCGTAGGCGTCCTCGTAGGGGATCGTCTCGACGGGTGAATTCGAGCCGGCCCGCTCCTTCACCAGCTCGGCCAGGGCCCGGATCGTGATCTCGCCCTCGTGGCCGACGTTGAAGACCTGGCCCCGGGCCTCCGGGACCTCCATGAGGCCGGCGACGGCCTCCACGGCGTCGCTCACGTGGAGGAAGCTGCGCTGCTGGGCGCCGCTCCCGTAGACGGTGATCGGCTCGCCGTCCAGCGCCTGCTTGGCGAAGCTCGGCAGCACCATGCCCCACTGCCCCGACTGCCGGGGCCCGACGGTGTTGAAGAAGCGCCCCACCACCACCGGCAGCCCCTTGTCCTCGTGGTACGCCAGGGCCAGGAACTCGTCCATCGTCTTCGTGCAGGCGTACGCCCAGCGCCGGAGCGTCGTGGGGCCCATCACCCGGTCGTGCTCCTCGTGGAGCTTGCTGCCCGCCTTGCCGTAGATCTCCGAGGTCGAGGCGATGAAGAGCTCGGCCCCGTGCTCGTGGCAGACGTCCAGGACGATCTCGGTGCCCCGGACGTTGGTGGTGATCGTCTCCACCGGCTCGTCCAGGATCTTGCGCACGCCGACGGCGGCCGCCAGGTGGAAGACCCGCTCGACCTTCTTCACCATCTCGTTCATCATGGGCCAGTTCATGACGCTGTCCACGACGAGGTGGAGGTCGGGGTGGTCGCGGACGGCGGCCAGGTTGTCGAGGCGCCCCGTGGAGAGGTCGTCCACGACCCAGACCGTCTTCCCGTCGGCCAGGAGGCGCTCGACCAGGTGGGAGCCGATGAAGCCGGCGCCGCCGGTGACGAGGATGCGTTCGGCCATGAGATCACTTCCTTCAGAAGTGGAAGGCAGACATGATCGAGATGGCCCGGTAGACATAGCTGATCTCAGCGCCGACGGGCCCGATCCGTACGAGGCCGAGGAGCTGACCGGCGGGGATGACGGGGATCCGGCCGGCCACGTCCAGGAGCTCCTCATCGTAACCGTAGACCAGCCCGAGCCGGAATCCGAGCATGCCCCCCAGGGGGCCCCAGCTCCCGTCGATCCAGGAGCGCTCGACGCCGGCGGCCACCGTCTGCCGGTCGTAAGAGTTGACGAAGGTCAGGACGAAGAAGGTGCCGTGCTGGAGCCCGATACCCCGGTTAGCCTCGAACTCGGGAAAGTCGGGCTCGAATGGGTGGAGCGTCCACATGCCCAGGGCCAGTCGGTCGTCGGGCGGGGCGACGCTCCACCCGGACCACCATGCCCGCCGACCGCCGTCCTCGGCTTCCGGGGAGGGATCCGGCCCCTGCTGGGCCGATGCCGTCGCCGGAACCGTGGGTACGAGCAGGAGGAGAGCAACTGCCGCGGCAGCGTAGCGCATCCGAAAAAGATAACGAGGCCTCCGCGCCGGCCGCCATGACCCTCGGCCAAACCCCGGGAACCGTGGACTCGGACCGGGGGGAAGCGTAGCCACGGAGGGGGATTTCGGCTATTTTGAAAGCCGGCTTCAACCTTCGGCCCTCCTGCTCCCATGCCTCCACCCGTCCGTCTCCGCACGGGGCTCCTCTGCTGCCTCTGCGGGCTCGCGCTCATGCTTCCCCGTCCGGTGAACGCCCAGCTCGAGAGCGACGCCGTCGCCTACCTGAGGAGCATCAACCTGCCCAACGGGGCGTCGAAGTCGATCCAGACGCCCACCGGCTGGGGCGCCGGCTTCCGGACCGTCTTCGCCGGCTTCGGCTTCTCCCACAGGACCCCCTACCTGGAGAGCGCCGACGGGGTGGTCTCGGCGGGCTTCGGGATCGGCGACCCCATCCTGGGCGTCGGCCTCCAGGGCACGGTCACGCTCCGGGACATGAACGAGGTCACCAACTTCGTGGGCGGCCTCAAGCTCCACCGCTGGCTCGCCCCGGGCACCTCCCTGGCCCTGGGCGTGGACGGCCTCTTCGTGGACGAGGTCGAGGCCGACTACGACAACCAGTCGTACTACGCGGCGCTGAGCCACGTCGTCCAGGGCGACGGCCCCCTGCGCCGGAGCCGCCCCGGCGTCGGCGCGCTGCACTTCACGGTGGGCGCCGGCACGGGCCGCTTCGCCGAGCGGAGCCCCCTGGACGTCCAGCACGGCAAGGACCCGACCGGCACCTACGTCTTCGGCAACGTGGCCTATGAAGTCGTTCGAAATTCGAACGTGGTCGTCGAGTGGAGCGGCATCAATCTGAACGCGGGCGTCACCCTGGGGACGGCGATCGGCGGCACGCCGGTGGGCTTCGCCGTGGGCCTGTCGGAGCTGACATCCGCCTCCGGCGACGGCGCCCGCTTCGTGGCGTCGGGGGGCTTCGGGAAGTCCTTCTTCGGCGGGGGGAAAAGATGATTCGAATGTCGAACGATGCCCGGAAGTCGTGGGCGCGGACGTGGTGGGCACGGGTTCCGGGCTCGCTGCTCCTGGCCGCCGTCGCGCTTCTCGCTCTCGCGGCGGCTCCGGCCGCGGCCCAGGACAACTTCTCCGACATCACCCACCCGGATCCCGCCGAGGTCGCCTCGTCGGTGGTGTCCCAGGCCGTCCAGACCGGCCAGGTCGATCCCCAGTCGCCGGACTTCCAGGCCCAGGTCCAGGCCGTGGTGGAGGCGGCGGTCGAGACCGGGGGCGGCGGGATGTCGGAGGGCGCCGTGCGCCAGCAGCTCGGCAACGTCGCCACCTCGATCCTGGTCCGGGCCGGGATGCTGAGCTTCCAGGGCGGTGGGGGCGGACCGCCGGGGTCGGGTCCCGGGCCGGAGGCGGCCAGCGTGGCGCCCGAGGCCCAGCCGGACATGGATCCGCCCGCGAGCGGGAGCGAGCTTTCCGACCGCATCTGCGACGCCCGGGTGCCGACCCGTGTCGGCACCTGCGGGCAGCATCCCGGGAGGAAGCCATGAGTGTCGAGCTGCAGCGGCGTCCGTTCACCGCCGACGAGTACGAGGCCCTGGGTCGGGCAGGAATCCTCGACGAGGACGACCGGGTCGAGCTCATTGAGGGAGAGATCGTCGAGACGGCACCGATCGGGAAGCGACATTCCGCGTGCGTCGCCCGGCTGAACCGCCTCTTTTCGGAGCGGGCGGCCGAACAGGCGATCGTGTGGGTGCAGAGCCAGATCCGGCTGAGCGACTTCTCGCAACCCGAACCGGACGTGACCCTGCTGACGCTGCGCGACGACTTCTACGAAGATCGCCATCCCGGCCCCGCCGACGTGCTGCTCCTGATCGAAGTCGCCGACGCGTCCCTGGAAGCCGACCGGGAGATCAAGATCCCGCTCTACGGTCGCTCGGGCGTCCGCGAGGCGTGGCTCGTGGACTTGCAGGGGCGAGCCGTGGAGGTGTACCGGTCGCCGTCGGCCGACGGATACGATGCGGTCGAGCGCGTGGCCCCGCCCGGAATTCTGCGGCCGCAGGCCCTGGAGGGGGTCGAGGTCTCCGTCGAGGAGGTGCTGGGGTAGCGCGGATTCGGCCCCGCTCCGTGCACCCGGCGAGGAGATTGACATATATATGTCAATTAATGATGCTTTGTCATCATGCGAACGACGGTGAGACTGCCCGACGACCTCCTGGCCGAGGCGAAGAAGCGCGCCGCCGAGCGCGGCACGACCCTGACGCAGCTCTTCGAGGAGGCGCTCCGGGAAGCCCTGGCGCGCCACCGCGAGGCGGACTCCCCTTCCCGGGACCGGGTCTGCCTGACGACGGTGGACGGATCCGGGCTCCAGCCGGGCGTCGACCTGGACGACAGCGCGGCGCTGCTGGACGTGATGGAGGGCGGGGATGGACCTCCCTGACGTCAACGTCCTCGTCTACGCCCACCGGGAAGACGCGCCCGACCACGCCCGCTACCGGGCCTGGGTGGAGCAGATGGTCGACTCGCCCCGGGCCTACGCCGTCTCCGACCTCGTGCTGAGCGGCTTCGTCCGGGTGGTGACCCACCGCCGGATCTTTCGGGAGCTGAGCACCCTGGACTCCGCGCTGGCGTTCGCCACCGAGGTGCGAGACCGACCCAACGCCGTGCGGGTCACCCCGGCCGCTCGCCACTGGGAGATCTTCCTCGACCTCGTCTCCGGGGCGGAAGCCCGGGGCAACCTGGTGCCGGACGCCTACTTCGCCGCCCTCGCGATCGAGTCGGGCTGCGAGTGGGTCACGACGGATCGGGACTACGCGCGCTTTCCCGATCTGCGATGGCGCCACCCGCTGGCGTCAGACGCCTAGCCGCTCCAGCTCCCGCAGGTAGAGCCCCCGGAGGTCCTTGACGAGCCGCTCGACTCCGAAGCGCTCCCGGGCCGAGCGGCTCATGCGCTCCCGGGTGTCGTCGTCCGGCGGCTCCTCCAGCGCCTCCAGGAGCCGCTCCGCCAGCTCGGCCGGGTCGGGCCGCTCCACCAGGCGGCCCCGGCGGCCGTCCTCGAGCACCGCCCGGACGCCGCCCACGTCCCGGGCCACCACGGGGATCCCGGCCGCCATCGCCTCGATCACCGCCACCGGCGTGCCCTCGTCGTGGGAGGTCAGCGCCAGGACGTCCATCGCCGGGTAGAGCCGGGGCAGGTCGTCCCGCCACCCCAGGAAGCGGACCCGGTCCGCAATGCCCAGGCCCTCGACGTACTCCCGCAGCTCGGCCTCCCGCTCGCCGGAGCCCACGACCAGGACGGTCAGGGGCGGAAGCTCGCCCGCGTCGGGCCCTTCGGCGCCGGTCACCCCCGCCTTCCGCAGCTCGCCCCCCGCCCGGCGCCGGAGGAGCTCCAGGAGGCGGGGCACGGCGTCGAAGAGGAGCTCGTGGTTCTTGACCGGCACCATCCGGCCGACGATGCCGACCACCAGCTCGTCCTCGCCCAGGCCCAGCTCTTCCCGGGTCCGGGCCCGGGCGTCCCGGCGGTCCACCTCGGCGAGGCGGTCGAGCTCGAGGCCGAGGGGCACCACGGTGAACTTCTCCCGGGGCGCGATCCCGAACTCCCGGGCCAGCTCCCGCTTCTGGCTCTCGGTCAGCACCACGATCCGGCTCGAGATCCGGGCCATCCAGCGTTCGATCCGCCGGTAGAGGGCGGTCGTCCTCTCGCTGAAGTAGCCGCCCTTGAAGACGTGGCCGTGGAAGGTGTGGATCCGGACGGGCACGCCGGCCAGGAACGCGGCCAGACGTCCCAGGGTGCCGGCCTTCGACGTGTGGGTGTGGACGATCGTCGGCCCCTCGCGGCGGAAGAGCTTCCAGAGCCGCAGCAGACTCCGCAGGTCACGGAGAGGCCGGATGGAGCGGGCCATCGCCGGGATCGTCGTCACCTCGACCCCGCGCTCGTCGGCGAAGTACGACATGTCGCCCTCTCCGGCCTCGATCTCGCCGGCGATCAGCCGGGTCCGGAAGGGGCGGCCGTCGTCCAGGTGCCGGGCCAGGAGCACCACGTGCATGGCCGGCCCGCCCACGTTCAGGCGGGCGATGACGCGGTGGACGAGGA
>CAZMPV010000077.1:0-9835 GCA_964567985.1 uncultured Gemmatimonadaceae bacterium | reverse complement strand
TCGCGGCGAAGGCGGGCTACGACGTCGTGGTCCGTGAGATCGACGACGAGGCCCTGGAGGAAGGGAAGAAGCGGATCCGGAAGTCCATGGACCGGGCCGTCGAGAAGGAGAAGCTCACGGCCGACGACCGGGACGCGGCCTGGGACCGGCTCGACTTCACCACCGGGCTCGGCGACCTGGCCGACTGCGGCATCGTCATCGAGGCCGTCGTCGAGGACGCCGAGGTGAAGAACGAGCTCTTCCGGAAGCTCGACGAGATCTGCGACCCGGAGACGATCTTCGCCTCGAACACGAGCTCCCTGACCATCACGGACATGGCCGCCGAGACCGAGCGGCCGGAGCAGGTCGTGGGGCTCCACTTCTTCAATCCCGTGCCCGTGATGAAGCTCGTCGAGGTGGTCCGCACCATCGCCACCAGCGACGAGGCATTCGAGACGGCGTACGACTTCGCCGCGGGGCTGGGCAAGGAGCCGATCACCGCCCGGGACAACTCGGGCTTCGTCGTGAACCTGCTCCTGGTGCCCTACATGCTCGACGCGATCCGCCAGCTCGAGCACGGGGTAGCGACGATCGAGGACATCGACAAGGCGATGACCCTCGGCACCGGCCACCCGATGGGGCCCTTCACCCTCTGCGACTTCGTGGGGATCGACACCCTCTACCGGATCTCGGAGATCATGTTCGAGGAGTACCGGGAGCGGCGGTACGCGCCCCCGCCCCTGCTGAAGCGGATGGTGTCGATGGGGCGCTACGGCCGGAAGAGCGGGAAGGGGTTCTACGACTGGAGTGGAGACGAGCCGGAGCCCCTTCCGCCTCTCTGAGCGGCTCCCGCGGGCCCCTTCCGGGGCCGCGCGTCGGCCCGGCCCGGTCCCGAGCTGCTGGCCTCCGGGGCCGGGCCCTTCTATAAATACAGATTCCGGAACGCGCTTCCGAGATCGCTTCCCCCGCGCCACCTCGAAGACCGATGATCGTCGCGCTCCTCAACGACCCTCTCCTCCGGGCCACCGTCCGCCGTGCGGCCCTTCCGGACGAGGACGTATTCTGGAGCGAGGAGGACGTGGCCGAGGCGCTGGACCGGGGCTTCCCCCGGCTCGCGGTCCACGCGCCCGGAGACCGGAGGCCGGTGGGTCGACGGGTGAAGCGGCTCCCGCCCGAGCTGCCGATCCTGGCCCTCACCCGTCCGACCCTGCGGGCGTGGGAGTCCGCCCGGAGGAACCAGGGCTTCGCCGTCAGCCGCGTGGACGACCACGCGAAGCGGCTCCGGCAGCTCATGCAGGCCACGGCGGGACCCCTGCCCTGGGTCGAGGGGCTGTTCCGGGACCTGGTGAGGGCCGGAGGGCGTCCTCTGCCGCCGGCCCTCCGGGGCATGGGCCGCCGGGTCCTGGAGTTCCCGGCCCGCTACCGCGACCTGGGGGGCGTGGCCGGGGTGGCCGGGCTGAGCCGGGGGGCCCTGAAGGCCCGCTTCCGCCGACGGGATCTCCCGTCTCCCTTCACGTACCTGCGCTGGTTCCGGGTCCTGGCCGTGGCCCACGTCCTCGCGGATCCGGAGGTGAGCACCGAGGAGGCCGCTCATCGGACCGGCTTGCGCTCCAGCGGCAACCTGTGCCGCTACGTCGAGGGGGTCGCGGGTGTCTCGCCGTCCGACCTCCGGGACGGGGGCGGGAGGCCCCGCCTGGTGGCGGGCTTCGCCCGGGAGTGCCTCCACGGGGTTCCGCTGGAGGAGGGGTGGGGCAGCCTGGAGGAGCTCTTCCTGGTCGACGTCGCGTGAAGCGTCGGGGCTCCGGCCCGATTCCATAAAAAAACGCCCCCCGCTTCCGGGAGGCGTCCTTCCCTGTCACGGCCCGACCCCGGGTCGGAGTCCCGGGCCGCTTCGTCTCAGGCGTTCGCGATCGACTCGGTCGGGGTCACCCGTTCTTCCGGCGCCGACGGCGCTCCCGGCGGATGGCGGCTTCCCGCTTGCGCTTCCGCTGGGCGCTCGGCTTCTCGTAGTAGCGACGCTTCCGAAGCTCCGAGTAGAGGCCGGACCGCTGCACCTTGCGCTTGAATCGGCGCAGGGCTCGGTCGAGGCTCTCGTTGTCGCGCACCTTGACTTCCAAGGGAATCACACTCCTTGCTCGGTGAACCGTCTCGTTCCGCCGGACCCGACGCCCGGCTAGACTGTCAAGATAGAATCGCCCGAGGGGCGGATCAACCCTCGTCAGGGTAGTCGGCCCTCCCTGTGCAGCGTGTGAGCGTAGAGCCGGTAGGCGTCGGAGTGATCCAGGTAGTCCCGGAGCCAGACGTCGAAGGGGGGCAGGGGAAGCCGCTCCTCGACGTATTCCACGACCATCATGGCGAACTGGAGCCGGTCCCGGGCGCCGAAGTCCACGGAGCGGCCCTCGAGGATCCGGTCCACGGCCGCCTCGAAGGCCGCCGGCCGGACCAGACAGATGAAGTGGGCCACCTGGTCCAGGCGATACGACTCGTAGAGGGAGCGGAGCCGGGCGAGCTCGGCCTCCTCGGTCCGGTCCTCCCCGGTCCGGTCCTCCCCGGGCTGGACGTCCGGGGAGGGCGGCTCCCAGGTGTCGACGAGCTCGCGGGAGCTCTCGGAGAGCATCTCCCGGAACCGCCGCCGGAGCCGGGGGGACCGGTCCTCGTTCTGCTCCGCGGTGTGGAGGGCCGAGGAGAGGAGGCCGTTGAGGAGGGGCCGACCGAGCTCCCGGGCCTTCCGGTCGATCTCCTCCTCGGAAGACTCCAGGAAGATGTCGGCGGTCCGGATCTCGTCCTCCTCGAGCTCACCGTCCCGGGGCCGGAAGGAGAAGTAGCCGTGCCACTGGAGGCTCCGGTCCCGAAAGGTCACGAGGAAGCACGACCACGTCTCGCCGTCCCGCTCGAGGAATGCGACGGAGCGGCGATGGAGACGGTCGAGCGACATGATCCTCCGGTGAGCTCTGCTCTGCGGTTGGCGGACGGCAGAGGGTGCCCGCCGGATCGGGGCGGCGCGCCCTTCCCGGCGTCGGGGCCCGTCTCCGACGCGTCACCGATCAAGATCGGGACGCCCCGGGGGAAGAGCAAGGTGGGCGGCGGGCCCCGGGTGGGCCCGTCGAGGGCGGAGTCCGGAGGGCGTCGTCGGACCCGGAAGAGGATCCTTGCGAGGGCGGTAAACAGATGGTTATGCTCTGAGAGACCATCGCCCCGGGGCCGGCAACTCCGGGGCGATCGAGTCTGATGCATCCACCGACGGATGCACGTCACAGAGCCCGACGCTCCAGGCGAGCGACGGGCAAAAAAAACGAGAGTCCTCGGTTGGCAGACCGGGGACTCTCGATTCGGCACGGGCTGGCGGCCCGCGGCTCTCGCTTGGCACCGATGAGCTTACGGGTTCTCGCTGCGGGTGTCAAGACACTCGTATGCCCGCAGGGCGCGTGGGCGCCTCCGTGCCGTGGACGGCGGAGGCGCCCTTTTTGCGTTCGGGAGAGAGCCGATGGCGATGCAGCACGTGAACCTGGAGTCGAGCCCACGGCCCGAGGCGATGGCCGACGTGCCCGGGGTCTGCGAGCTTCCCCTCACCCGGGCCGTGGTCCAGTACCGGGACGTCCACGAGGTCGACCTGGTCGGAGGTCGGATCCAGGACATCGGCCTGGCCCTGGTCCTGGAGGGGCGCTACGCCGCCCGGACCCAGGTGATCGACCTGGGAAGCGCCGAGGTCAAGCGCCTGGACCTGAGCACCGAGCTCGTCGTCCTGGACTGGGTCTACGAGCCGACCCTCGAGCACGTCTCCGAGCTCCTCGCCGCCCGGGAGCGGGGTCGGCGCGCGCGACAGGGGCGAGAGCTCGGGCCCTACTGCTTCGATCTCGCGCTTCGGGTCCTGGACCGCGTCGGCTTCGGGCCCCTCTCGCGCTCCATCGTCCTCCGGATCGGTTTCCGTGACATCTGTCGGGACCTGGACCTCCACGAGGGAACGTCGGTGCGGATCGAGCTGGGGCCCCATCGCCTCACACGGGCCCACCTCGACTACGACGCATCGGCGTTGCACTTCCGAACTGCATCCCCGGGCCCGGATCCCCTCCTGGAGAGCGCCCTGGCCGACGCCTTCCCCGACCGGGACATCCGGCGTGTCGAGGAGCTGGACGACGGCAGCGGGGTCGCCTACCAGGTTCGCTTTCCCCTTCCGGTGACCCTCGACGAGGCCCGGGAGAACCTCCGGGGAATCCGGACGGGCCTGGGTCGGCTGCTGGCCCGCTTCGAGCCCGAACGCTTCCGCGCCCTCCAGGACGTGCTCCGGACGCTGGGCGTGCGGGAGACCCTCGGTCGCCTGCGGACCCGGGAGGCCGGGAGCCGGGCCGTGCCCCTGGGGTCCACGGGGACCGGCGACGCTGAGAGGACGGTTCATTGACCGGCCCGGAGGCGGACGTGGGCCGGGCGAGCGGCACCGGGACGGCCGGCGCCGTCTCTCCTTTCCCGGACCCCTCGGCGGAGACGGGCGCGGAGGCCCGGAGCGCCTATCGGGCCTATCGTCGCCGCCAGGCCGCGGCGCTCCTCCGCCTCCTTCCCGACGGGGCCGTCCGCTCTCTCTACGCCCGGGCCCGGGAGTGGGCCGTCTCGGCCGGCAACCACGAGGAGAAGGATCCGATGGCCACCCTCCGGCGCTACTGCGAGCGGATCCTCCCCCTTCCGCCTTTCCGGGAGTGGCTGGCCGACGTCGAGGCGAACCCCGACGCCCACGCGGCGGAGCTGGACCGGCACCCCCCCGGGGCGCCCGGACCGGCGACGCCGGTCACCGTCGACGTCCGCCGCCTCGACCATGGGGGCGAGACCTGGTACGCCGGGCTGAGCGTCGTGCCGGACGGGCCAGCCTGGCGGGGGTTCATCACCTTCCACCGTGGCCCCGAGAGCCGGAGCCACCGGACCGCCGACGTCTTCCGGGAGGAGAGCGCCGGAGACGTCCGGGCTCGCTTCTGGAGCTTCGACCAGGCCGCGCTCCGGGCCTTCCTCCGCTCGGTCCTTCCCTGAAGCGGCGAAATTCTCGGCCGCTCTCGCCCCGCTCGGGGCCCTCGTGACCAAAACATCTTTTTGTAAAAAACTCGTGACGGATGCGCGGCTGATTTTTTCCGGGCTTGCCTCCGGAACCCGGCGTCACGTCTGGATCTTCTAAAAGAAAAGTGCAAAAATCGCGATCCGGTCCCGAGCGGGGAACACATGGTTATTCAGAATCGGGGTATCTCGTAAGTCTTTGTTACGCATAGACTTACAGGATGCCGTGTTTTGGACGGAAGTCGCCGGGGGAGTCTTGCGTGCCTGAATTTCCGCCGATATTATGGGTGCGCCTTCCGGGGAGACATCCCCTGCAGGAGCAAAGCGACAGGGCGGCGGAGAGCCCGCCCCTCTCCAGGAAATCACGTCGGAAATGGCCGACCCATACGAGACGCGAGGTGCACGCATGTGGGAGACCCGCTCGGTTCAACTGACCGTCCGCTTGCCCCGGGAGATCGCGGACCAGGCCGAGGAGGTTCAGGAAACGGATCCCGAGTTCCTGAGCCGGGTGGTGCTGTACGGGCTGACCCGGCGCTCCATCTACAAGCACCTGCGTCGGACCGGAGACGAAGAGACGACCCAGGACGACCCCCAGGAGCAGCTCGTCCTCTGAGCCGGGTCTCTCCCGCGGCCGGACCCACGACCCGGCCCCCTTCCCGCCGGACTTGACGGGGATCCCCCCGGATCGTACAAGGTAAAGAGATGTTTAGCGGGCCGTCGGCGCGGCCCGGCGCGTCGTACCGGGCGCGTCGATCCGCCGACGGGCCCGCCGGAGCCTACCAGCGGGCATCGGTCCGCCGGGCGCTTCGTTTCTGAAGCTGGAAATCCCTGCTCCTGGAGGGCTGAGCGTGAGCGAGGCCGGCGGGGCGCCGTCGTCTGGACGACCGGGAAGCGAGTCCGAGGAAGTTCTCCGGGCCAAGTACCTGGACTACTGCTCGGCCCAGGTGGCCGACATCCTCCTCCTGTTGAGCCCGGACGAGATCTACGTCCTGGCCCAGGACGCCGCCCGCGAGGCCCGGAGCCCCGAAGACCTCTCCTACGAAGAGATCGTCCGGCTCGCCACCCGCAGGATCTCCTCCAAGATGGTCCTCCCACCGTACGACGTCTGGGTGGAGGACTACCGGGCCCATCCCGACTACTACGACCGCTACCTGATGGGCTTCTGGGAATCCGAGGTGGAGCCGACTCCGGAGCGGTAGCCCCTTTTCCTCAGGCCAGCGCGTTCTCCCGCCCCGAGTCCCGGACGAAGAGGCACGACGACTCGGTCTCGCCGACCATCCGGCGGACGAACTCGAAGTTCGGGTCGGAGGAGAGGCCGAAGAGGTTCAGGTCGGCCACGGGCGCCGAGGGCAGGAAGTCGTCCAGGGAGCCGGTGGCCACCACCACGGCGGCGTGTGGGAGCCGGGCCAGGTCCACGAGCTGGTTCATGAAGTCCCGGGCCGCCTCGCTCTCGTCCGGGTCCTGCACCACGGTGACGATCCGGATCTTGGCGTCCCAGTTCTTCTTGATCTGGTAGGCGATCAGGATCATCAGGTCCAGGTTTCCGATGTCCCAGCTGATCTCCCAGTCGGGGCTCCGGTCCCGGATCCAGACGTTGATGAAGTGCCGCTGGCCCAGCCCGGCCCGGTCGTGGGGGGCGTAGAGGAGGCTGCCGAGCTCCTGCCGATCCGCCTCGAGGAGGATCTCCGGGTAGTCCCGCTCCCGCTCGGGGTTCGCCGGCATGCGCAGGAAGACGATGTTCGGCTTGAAGAAGGCCCCCCGGAGCGCCTGCATCGAGGTGGTGATCCCGTCGGTGAAGCCGTGGTACTCGATCTCGGTCCAGGAGGCGAACACGCCCCGGTCCCGGAAGGCCCAGGTCTGGGGCGCGATCTTCTCGCCCATGTCGCCCCGGGCCGAGCCCTGGTGCAGCCCGAGGATCTTCACCGAGCCCTGGGGCGCGGTGATCGAGTGGAGGATCTCGAAGGAGCCCCGCAGGTCGCTGGGGTCCTCCACCGGGACCAGGAGGTTCGGCTTCCACGCCCGCTCCTGCATGGTGGGCAGGTCCGAGACGTGCTTGGCCGCCCACTCGGCCACGGCCACGAAGAGGCCGCTTCGGACGTCGCCGAAGGGGGCCTCCAGGTGCCGGCCCATGAGGAAGACGTAGAAGCCCACCGTGACCCCCAGGGCCACCAGGCTCAGGATCGGGTTGATGACGAACATGGCGAAGAGGGATCCGGCCAGCCCCAGCAGCGGGACCCACCGGGGCAGCCGGAGCAGGGGCCGGAAGCTCACCAGATCCAGGCTCTGCTCGATGAGCACCACCGCGTTGATCATCGCGTAGGTCACGAGGAAGAAGATCGTGATCAACGGGGCGATGGCGTTCAGATCCCGGAAGAGCAGGGAGAGGAAGATGATCCCGCCGGTCAGCATCATGGCGTTCCGGGGCTCGCCGTCGTCGGTCAGCTTCTTCAGCCAGCCGCTGGCCGGGAGCACCCGGTGGTTGGCCATGGCCTGGAGGATCCGCGCCGCTCCCACCGTCGACGCCAGGGCCGACGAGAACGTGGCGCCGAGAAGACCTCCGAGGACCGCGGGGCCCCAGGCGGCCTTGTCGATCATGACCGTGTAGTTGTTCTGGAGCTCCAGGGGCGTGGCGGAGCGGGCGAGCCAGTAGGCCACGAGCAGGTAGACGACCAGGGCCACGCCCACGGCCGCCATGGTCCCCAGGGGAATGTTGCGCCGGGGGTCCTTCAGATCGCCGGACATGGCCGCTCCCGCCATGATTCCGGTGGTGGCGGGGAAGAAGACCGCGAAGACGACCCAGAAGCCGACGTCGCCGGGCGCCCCGTCCGCCGCCCCGGTGAAGGGGCCCCAGAGGCCCACGTCGGTCACCGGATACTGCATCGAGCCCTGGAACGCCGCCGCCGCGACCGAGAGGAGGGCCGCCCCGATGACGGCCATGATCACGTACTGGACCCGGATCGCCAGGTCGGCGCTCAGGTAGGCGATGACGAAGAGCGCTACGAAGACCACCAGGTCCACCACGATCGGCGGGTGCTCGGGGAAGATCCAGCGCCAGCCCTCCCGGAATCCGAAGAGGTACATCGTCACCGCCAGCGCCTGGGAGAGGTAGCGCGGAATGCCCAGGCTGCCTCCCATCTCCAGGCCCAGGGACTGGGCGATGATGGCGTAGGAGCCCCCGGCTCCGAGGCGCAGGTTGGTCGTGATCGACGACATGGAGAGGGCGGTCATGCCCGTGATCCCGAAGCCCAGCAGAATGATGAGCACGCCGCCGCCGATCCCGGCGTTGCCGATCACCCAGCCTTCCCGGAGGAAGAGGATGACGCCCAGGATCGTGAGGAGCGTCGGGGTGAAGACGCCGCTGAACGTCCCGAAGCGGGCGGAGGTTCCCTGGCTCGGCGCGGTTTTGGGCGCGCCCAGAGGGTCGCTCTGGAGGGACGAGGTGGCGGTCGTGCTCATAGGCTGGACGGATCTCCGGTTCGGTTGGCCTTCGTCCACGAATAGGAGGGGGGCGGGTGGCCCGCGCAATCCGGACCCGGGGCCGGGGTTGTGGTCCGAGGGGACGGGCCGGAACTTCGGTGCATGTCTGTCGGGAATCGGTCCGGCCCCGGATACGGCCGGTGGAGTGGGCGTGGAGGGGGGGCGGAGAGCCCCGGCTCGCGCTTCCTCCGCCGGGCCGCGATTCTCGCGCTTCTTCTCGCGCTCTTCCTGGGGGTGCCGGTGATCGTCGTCTCACCCTCGATGGCCGAGCACTTCCTCTTCTTTCCCGACCGCCGGGACGTGGGTCGGCCGCCTCCGCTGTCGGGCGTGGACGGCCGACGGGTCTCGGTCACCGCTTCGGACGGCGTCGAGACCTTCGGGTGGTTCTGGGAGGTCGGCGGCGCGGACGGAGCGCCGGCACCCGTGGTGCTCCTCCTCCACGGCAACGCCGGGAGCGTGGCCGGCCGGACGCCCCTGGCCGGGGGGCTCGTCGCCCGGGGTCTCTCGGTGCTCCTCCTGGAGTACCGGGGCTACGGCGGCGCGACCGGAGAGCCGACCATCGACGGGGTCGTCCGGGACGCCCGGGCCGGCCTGGAGCGGGTCGCCTCCCTGGCGGGCTCGGAGGAGCGGACGGTCCTCTTCGGCCGGTCCCTGGGCGGCGCCGTCGGGATGCAGGCCCTGGAAGACGGCACGGTGGGCGCGGTGATCCTCGAGTCGACCTTCACGTCGCTGGAGGCGATCGGACAGTCCGTGTATCCGATCTTCCCGGACTTCGTCTTCCGGCGCCTCCGGGGGGTCCTGGACACCCGCTCCGCGGTGGTGGGCCTCCGGGCCCCGCTCCTGGTCGTCCACGGCACCGAGGACGGGATCGTTCCCTTCCGGATGGGGGTGGAGCTACACGACGCGGCCCCGGAGCCGAAGGCGTGGCATCCGGTCCGGGGAGCCGGCCACAACGACGTCCACGTGGTGGGCGACGCCGCGTACTTCGACCGCCTGGCGGACTTCGTGCGGGAGCACGTGGAGGGGGGCTGACGACGGCCCCGCCTCAGTCGAAGGGGTCCTCCACCTCGCCGGCGATCGCCTCGAAGGCGTCGGTGATCGTGACCAGCCCCACCGTGCCCCCGGCGTCCTCGACCAGCGCCACCTCCTGGGACTCGGCCTGGAACCGGTCGATGAGGCGGCTGACCGGCAGCTCCGCCGGGACCCGGAGCCCGGGAGAGGCCACCTCCTGGAGGGACACCTCTCCCCGGAGAATCTCACGGTGGCGCCCGAAGAGGGCGGGGACATAGATCGTGCCCACGAAGGTCTTCTCCGCCTCGTCCAGGAGGGGATAGCGGACGTACTG
>CAZMPV010000076.1:0-9889 GCA_964567985.1 uncultured Gemmatimonadaceae bacterium | reverse complement strand
CCGGCCGACTCCGAGGCACCGGCGCCGGCCGAGCCCGAGGAGCCGTCTCCCCCGGACGCCTCCGTCGCCTCCCTCGTGGAGGAGTTCGTCGCCGGCGAGCCCGGGGAGCGGGAGGCCGTCTCCGGTCGGCTCGAGGAGGCGGCCCGGGACCTCCAGCAGGCGGGGCGCCTGGACGCCGTGACCGACGCCGTCGAGGCCCTGGCGGGCCACGCCCACGAGGGCACCGGCGACCCGGAGGCCCTCTCCATGGCCCGGACCCTCCTGGGCGCCGGCGTCGCCGCCCGGCTGGCCGTCCGTCTCGGAGAGGCCCGGCAGGAGGAGGAGCGACAGCGCCTGATCCGGGTGGCCGCCGACATGGGCGAGCCCATGGCCGAGGCGATCACCGAGGCCCTCGCCGACACGAGCGACCGGAGCGCCCGCCGGAGCTACATCGAGACGCTGGTCGCCATCGGCGACCCGGGCGTCCGTCAGGCCGAGAAGATGGTCGACGACGGACGCTGGTTCGTCGTGCGCAACGGGGTCGCCATCCTGGGCGAGGTCGGCGGGGAGCGGGCGGTGGAGCACCTGACGTCGGCGCTGGGCCACGACGATCCGCGAGTACGCCGTGAGGCGGTCATGGCCCTGGCCCGCATCGGCGGGGACGACGCCGGCGATCTCCTGGTGGGCCTGGTGGACGACCCCGACCCCGACGTCCGGGGGGCCGTGGCCATGGCCCTGGGCGTGCTCAAGGTGGAGCGGGCCGTGAAGCCGCTCCTCCAGCGCCTGGAGGAGGAGAGCGAGGAGGACGTGCAGGTGCAGATCATCCGCGCCCTCGGGGGGCTCGGCGACCCGGGCGCGGTGAGCGCCATCGAGAAGCGGGCCGTGGCCTCATTCTTCTCCCGGCCGCCCCGGCCGGTCCGGATCGCCGCCTACAAGGCGCTTTCCGACATCGGCACGCCCCACGCCCGGGGGTTGGTGGAGGACGCCACCGAGGACCGGGATCCGGAAGTCCGGGAGACGGCCAAGTCCCTGGTCGGCTCCGGGGAGGAGTAGACCCGCCCGGGCGGCGGGTCCCTTCACACCAGCCCGAGCACTCCGGACAGGGCCCGGACGAAGCGCCATCCTTCCCCGAGGATTCCCCGGCTCCCGTGGGTGTCGCTCTGCCGTGAGTGGCTGAAGAGCCCGGTCACGGTGGCCCGGACGTCGGCGTCGGGCGGCAGGGTGTCCGCCATACGCAGCGTCTCGGTGAAGGGGATGAGCCGGTCCCCCCGGCCGTGGACGAGCCGGACGGGGCAGGGAGGAGGTCGGAGGAGCGGCCCGGGATCCAACCGTGGAGACGCGCTCCGGGCCACCCGGACCAGGGAGGGGATCAGCGCCTCCGCCCGGTCCCGGTCGGGTGTCCGGTCGGCCGGCGGCGCGAAGAGGTCGAAGAGCTCCCTCCGGGAAGGAGCGAGGCGGTCCCGCAGGCGTTCCTTGATCGGGTCGGTCTCGGGGCTGAAGGCGTCGATGCGGCGGTCGCCCGCCTCCCCCGCGAGCTCCCGGAGGGCACGGGCCACGTCCTCCGCGTCCGGATGCTCCGGCGTCCGGTGAAGGTAGTTCGCCCCCATCACCCAGCGTCCGTACGGGTCCGGAGGGAGGTGGTGGCTCCGGCCCCGCCAGCCGTGCTCACCGGTGAACTGGAAGCGGACCGTGCGCTCCAGATCGCAGTAGCCGCCGAAGCCGACGACCCCGGCGAGACGTCCGTCCAGCGTGGGCTCGGCGGCGGCCAGGACGGCCTGGGGGGCCCCGAAGGAGAAGCCGACGACGCCGGGGGGGCGCTCGGCCGCCTCGGTGGTGCGCTCCAGCAGCGCCAGGGAGCGTCGGATCGCCGGCAGCGTCCGCTCCGGCGTCAGGGAGAGCTCGCGCCACCCCGGGATCTCGGGGACCACGACCGCGGCCCGGGTGGCGGCCAGGGCCCGGGCGAATCGGACGAGCTCGGGGTGCCGACGCCCCGGCCGTGTGATCCCGTGGAGGACGATCCAGGACGGAAGAGGGCCGCGGGCCCGCGACGGCAGGTAGAGGGTGGCCGCGTCGTCGGCCTCACCACCGCCGCCGATCTCCCGCTCCCGGACGGAGGCCCGGTCGGCGAGCCAATGGACGAGGAAGCGGGCGGTCCGGAAGGGAGCGGGGCGCATCGGGACAAGCTATTCCGGTCCCGGCCGGTCCCGCCACACGCGGCGCCTTGCAGGAGCGGGTCGCCCCCGCCATCATCCAGCGTCCGCGCTTTCGTTCATCCGCCCGGAGGTCCTCTCATGCAGCGTCGTATCGTCGTCCTCGCCGCGGCCGCCGCGGCCGTCCTCCTCCTGCCCGGCGCCGAGCTCGCCGCCCAGGAGCGCACCGCCATCGGCTACCGGGAAGGAAGCCCCTTCAGCCCCGCGGTCCAGGTGGACAACACGATCTACTTCTCGGGCAAGATCGGCGTCAGCGAGGAGACCCGGGGCATGTCCGAGGGCCGGATCCAGGCCGAGACCCGCAACATCATGGAGAGCTTCCGGGAGCTCTTCGAGGACGTCGGCGTCGGCTTCGAGGACGTGGTCAAGGCGACGGTCTACGTCACCGACATCGGTGACTATCGGGGCCTGAACGAAGTCTACTCCGAGTACTTCCCCTCCGACGCCCCGGCCCGGGAGGCCGTGGAGGTCAGCGATCTGGTCGCGGGCGCCATCGTCGAGATCAGCTTCATCGCGGTGAAGCCGTAGGGCCCGCAGGGGTCGGACCCGACCGTCGGGTTCGACCCCGGTCGGCCCGACCCGCCCGCTCCGCCGTGGACGAGCACCGCCCCCCGTACCGGGCCGCCGCCCTGGCGGGGATCGCCGTCTTCGCCCTCTACGCCGCCACCCTGGCGCCGACGACGGCGTTCTGGGACACGAGCGAGTACATCGCCACGGCCCACATCCTGGGCATCCCCCACCCGCCCGGGAACCCGCTCTTCGTGGCCCTGGGGCGGACGTGGATCGTCCTCCTCTCCTTCCTCCCGCTGAGCGTCGCCCAGCGGATCAACCTCCTGGCCGCGACCACCTCCGCCGCCGCCTTCGGCTTCTTCTTCCTCGTGGCCCACCGGCTGCTGAAGCCGATCCTCGCGAGCAGGGTGCGGAGCCTGGTTGGGGCCGGGGTCTCGGTGCTCGTCGGAGCCACCGCCTACACCGTCTGGCACCAGTCCAATGTGAACGAGAAGGTCTACACGGTGAGCCTCCTGGTCATCGCCGCCACGACCTGGCTCACCCTGCGGTGGCTGGACCGCCGGGAGGAGCCCGGGAGCCTCCGCTACCTCCTGGGCGCGGGCTACCTGATGGTCCTGGGCTCGACCAACCACCTGATGTCGCTGTTGCCGTTCCCGGCCCTGGGGGCGGCGCTCCTGGTGGCCTCGCCCCGGACGCTCCTCCGCCGCGACCTCTGGATCCGGGCCGTGCCCCTGGTCGTGCTGGGCCTCTCCTTCAACGCCTTCCTCCCGATCCGGGCGGCCCGGGATCCGGTGATCAACGAGGGGGAGCCGGTCTGCGAGAGCGCCGTCGGGGCCGGGGTGGCCATCTACACGATGGGCCGGGCCGGCTGCCCGGCGCTGGCGGCGAACCTGACCCGGGAGCAGTACCGGAAGCCCCCCCTCACGGACCGGCAGGCGCCCTTCCGGCACCAGCTCCTGAACTTCGTCCAGTACTTCGACTGGCAGTGGGCCCGGGGCGCGGCCCAGGACCCCCGGCCGGGCACGACCCGGATGCCGTTCACGGTCCTCTTCGGCGCCCTGGGGCTCCTCGGCCTCTGGGCCGCGTGGCGGACGAGTCGGCCGGCGTCGGCCTACCTGGCGGTCCTGGCGGTGACGCTCTCCCTCGCCCTCGTCTACTATCTGAACTTCGAGTACGGCTACTCCCTGGCTCCCGAGATCCAGGATCCCGGCCGCCACGAGGTCCGGGAGCGGGACTACTTCTTCATCGCCGGCTTCGCCCTCTGGGGCGTCCTGGCCGGCGTCGGCCTCTCGACGCTCTGGGGGAGCCTGTCCGACCGGCTGGGTACGGCCCGGGCGGAGCTGGCCACGTCGCCGGTGCTCTCGGTGGCGCTGATCCCCCTGGTCTTCAACTTCGTCTGGGCCGACCGGGCCGGGGAGTACGCGGCCCGGGACTGGGCCTACGACCTGCTCCAGAGCGTCGAGCCCTACGGGGTGCTCTTCACCAACGGGGACAACGACACCTTTCCCCTCTGGTACCTCCAGGAGGTGGAGGGGGTGCGCCGGGACGTGACGGTGATCGTGGGGCAGTACCTCTACACGGACTGGTATCCCCGGCAGCTCCGGGAGTGGACCCGCCCCTGCGAGCCGGGGCCCGGCGGGCTCCCCGAGGGAGGCGGGACGCCGGTCGCCGACCCGGGTCGGCTCATCGACGACACGGGACCCGGCCCGTGCCAGCGGCCCTTCCTCGCCGCCGGCGCCCCGGACTTCTACCGGGACCCGGGCCCGCCCCCGGGCCCGATCCTGGACCTGGAGCCCGCCCGCATCGACTCGATCCGGGGGGCGTACCTGTCCAGCGACAGCACCGTGGGGCTCGGACCCGTCGGGGTGACCTACCCGGAGGGCACCTATCTGGGTCGGGGCGACCAGGTCGTGCTGCGGATCATCCGGGACGTGGCGGGAGAGCGGCCGGTCTACTTCTCCAGCGCCGCGGGTCTCATGCGGAGCCTGGGGCTCGACCGCTGGGGGGTGCGCCACGGCCTGGTGAGCCGCCTCCGCCTCCGCCCCCTGGAGGGCGAGCCCCCCGACGGGATCACGAAGCTCTCCCGGCAGATGGGCGGCGACTGGTTCGACGTGGAGCGCTCCCGGGCCCTGGTGGACGACGTCTACCGCTACCGGGGCCTGGAGGACCGCTACGTCTGGCCGGACCGCTCGACGCTGAACATCCCCTGGCACTACTACGCCCTCTTCCTCCAGCTCTCCTCGGCCCTTCCGGAGGAGATGGAGGGGCGGGAGGAGCGGGTCCGGCGGATGCGGCGCCGGGCGGCCGGGTTCCTGGTCACGGCCCAGGGGGGCCGGGTGGCGGTGCCGGCCGGGGAGCAGGGGCGATAGCAGGGCCCCGGCGGCCCCCGACGGGCAGCCCCGGGATCCGGAGGGCGGCCGGGGAACCCGGCCGGGGAGGAGGGGTGCAATGTGTTGCCCGCGGAGCCGCCTTCTTTCCACGCATCGCGCCGACCCCATGAGCGAGCCCGACATCCAGACCGCCGCACCGGTCCCCGGACGCACCGGGAGCGATGACCTGCCTGAGCTCTCCCGGCGGGAGATGGCCCGCTACGCCCGCCATCTGGTGCTCCCGGAGGTGGGGAAGGAGGGACAGCGGAAGCTCAAGGGCGCCCGGGTCCTCCTGGTCGGCGCCGGCGGCCTGGGCTCGCCCCTGGCCCTCTACCTCTCGGCGGCCGGGGTCGGCACCCTCGGCCTGGTGGACTTCGACGAGGTGGACGCCAGCAACCTCCAGCGGCAGATCCTCCACGGGACCGGAGACGTGGGCCGCCCGAAGCTGGACTCGGCCCGGGAGCGGATCGGCGAGGTGAACCCCCACGTCACCGTGGAGACCCATCCCGTCCGGCTCACCAGCGAGAACGCGCTGGAGATCCTGGAGCCCTACGACGTGGTGGTGGACGGCTCGGACAACTTCCCGACCCGCTACCTGGTCAACGACGCGTGCGTGCTCCTGGGCAAGCCGAACGTCTACGGCTCGATCTTCCGCTGGGAGGGGCAGGTCTCGGTCTTCGGGCTCGCCGACGGGCCCTGCTACCGCTGCCTCTTCCGGGAGCCGCCGCCCCCGGGCATGGTGCCGAGCTGCGCCGAGGGGGGCGTCATGGGCGTGCTGCCCGGGATCGTCGGATCGCTCCAGGCCCTGGAGACGATCAAGCTGATCCTGGGCGCCGGCGAGAGCCTCTCCGGCCGGCTCCAGATCTTCGACGCCCTGGCCATGCGGTGGCGGGAGGTCGAGCTCCGGCGAAACCCGGAGTGTCCCGTCTGCGGAGACGAGCCCACGGTCACCGAGCTGATCGACTACGAGGAATTCTGCGGCACCAGCACGGAGGAGCGCGTGACGAGCGACGACGGCCCGAAGGAGATGTCCCCGACCGAGGTGGAGGAGCGCCTCCGGGACGACGACGACTCCCTCTTCCTCCTGGACGTTCGGGAGCCCCACGAGCTGGAGATTGCGAGCCTGGAGGACGAGGGGGCCGTCCCGATCCCCATGGGCGAGGTCGGGGAGCGCCTGGACGAGATCCCCCGGGACCGGGACGTGGTCGTCTTCTGCCGCTCCGGGAGCCGCTCGGCCATGGTGGCGAGGCAGCTCTCCCGCAAGGGCTACGACCGAGTGTACAACCTGGACGGCGGCATCCTGGCGTGGGCCGACGAGATCGACCCCTCCCTGGAGAAGTACTGACGGAGGACCGCCCGTGACCCCCCGCGGCTTTCCCCGGGTCGTCGTCGTAGGGGCCGGCTTCGCCGGGCTCTGGGCCGCCCGGCGCCTCCAGGGCGAGGCCGTGGAGGTCGTGCTGCTGGATCGCACGAACTACCACACCTTCCTGCCCCTCCTCTACCAGGTCGCGGCCGCGGAGCTCGGGCCTTCGGAGATCGCCTACCCGGTCCGCTCGATCTTCCGGGACGCGCCGAACCTGAGCTTCAGGATGGCCGAGGTCACCGGCGTGGACCTGGACGCCCGGTGCGTGCGGACGCCCCGGGCGGAGATCGACTACGACCACCTGATCGTCGCCACGGGCAGCGTCCCCCACTTCTTCGACGTCGAGGGCGCCCGGGAGCACGCCTTTCCCCTCCGGACGATGGAGGAGGCGATCCCGCTCCGGCACCGGATCCTCTCCCGCTTCGAAGCCGCCGTCTACGAGCCGGATCCGACCCGGCGGCGGCAGCTCCTGACCTTCGCGATCGTCGGGGGCGGGCCCACCGGCGTGGAGTTCGCCGGCGCCCTGGGGGAGCTCGTCTACGGGCCGCTGGAGAGCGACTACCCGTCCCTGGACGTCGGCGAGGTCCGGATCGTGCTCCTGGAGGCCACCGACAGCATCCTTCCGGGGATGCCCGAGCGGCTCGGCCGCTACGCCCGGGAGCGGCTGGAGAGCCGGGGGATCGACGTGGCGACGGGCGCGGCGGTGGAGCGGGTCTTCCCCGACGGCGTCGAGCTCTCCGACGGAGACCGGCTCGCCACCGAGACCGTGGTCTGGACCGCCGGGGTCCGGGGCGATCCCGACGCGGCGCGGTGGGGGCTGCCCGAGGAGCGGGCGGGCCGGATCCGGGTGGAAGACACCCTTCAGATCCCGGGCCGTCCGAACGTCTACGTGGCGGGGGACCTGGCCTGGCTGGAGGCCGAGGGCGAGCCCCTGCCCCAGATCGCTCCCGTGGCGACCCAGACCGGCGAGCACGCGGCCGAGAACATCCTTCGGGCCATCCGGCGTCAGGAGCTCGAGCCCTTCCGCTACGACGACCCCGGGATGCTGGCCGTCATCGGCCGCAACGCCGCCGTGGCCGACATCGGGGGGCGGACCTTCACCGGCTTCTTCGCCTGGGTCCTCTGGCTCATCGTACACATCGCCAAGCTGATCGGCTTCCGCAACCGCATGCTCGTGCTGATCAACTGGGCGTGGAACTACATCTCCTACGAGCGGGCCGTCCGGCTCATCCTCCCTCTGGCGGACGAGCCCGCCCTTCGGGCCGAGGTCCAGGATTTCGTGGAGGAGGACGCCGACGACGCCCGTTCCACCCTGACCGACTGAGACCGCTCCCCGACCCCCGGAGGTACTCCATGTCCGCCCGGATGCCCGCCATGGCCCTCGCCGCCTTCGTCCTTCTCGCTGCGGTCCCGCCGGGGCCCGCGGACGCCCAGGACGGGACCGAAGCCGTCGTCGTCCGGGCGGACCGGCTCCTCCGGCCGGCGGCCGGCGAGGTGGTGGAGGACGCCGCGGTCCTGATCCGGGGCGAGCGGATCGTGGAGTCCGGCCCGGCGTCCCGGGTCGGGGTCCCCGACGGCGCCGGGGTCGTGGAGCTGGGCGACGTGACGCTCCTCCCGGGCCTGATCGACGCCCACGTGCACCTGACAGGAGGCGACGAGCCCTATCCCGAGGGACTCCTCCACCGGAGTCCCGTGGATGACGCGGTCACGGCCCACCTCCGGGCCCGGGCCACCCTGGAGGCCGGCTTCACGACGGTGCGCAACGTAGGTGCCGACGCCTTCGTGGACGTGGCCCTGAAGGAGGCGATCGAGCGGGGCGACATCCCCGGCCCCCGCATGCAGGTGGCCACCATGGGCATCAGCGCGACCGGCGGCCACGGCGACCGGGTGGGATACCGGCCGGACCTGCGCTGGGAGGGGGAGGACGCCATCGCCGACGGCGTCCACGAGCTCCGCAGGCAGGTCCGCCACCAGATCAAGTACGGCGCCGACCTGATCAAGGTCATCGCCGGGGGCGGCGTGCTCAGCGGGGAGGAGGACGTGGGCGCGCCCCAGTACAGCCAGGAGGAGCTGGACGTGGTGGTGGAGGAGGCCGCGATGTGGGGCCGGAAGGTGGCAGCCCACGCCCACGGCGCCGAAGCGATCCGGCGGGCGCTCCGGGCCGGCGTGGCCTCGGTGGAGCACGCCGGGCTCATCGACGAGGAGGGCATCCGCCTGGCCCTGGAGAGCGGGGCCTTCCTGGTGCCCGACATCTACACCGACGTCTACATCCTGACCCACGCCGAGGAGATGGGGCTCACCGACCTCATGGTGGAGAAGGAGCGCACGATCCGGGAGCACCAGGACGAGAACTGGGCCCGGGCCCGGGAGGCCGGCGTGCGCTTCGCCTTCGGCTCCGACGCCGGCGTCTTCCCCCACGGGACCCAGGGGCGCCAGTTCCGCTACCTGGTGGAGAACATCGGCTTCACGCCGCTGGAGGCGATCCGCATGGCCACCGACCGGGCCGCCGAGCTCCTGGGGTGGAGCGGCGAGGTGGGGTGCGCCCGGGAGGGCTGTTACGCGGACCTGGTGGCGGTGGAGGGCGATCCCACGGTCGACGTCACGCTCCTGGAGGACGTGGGCTGGGTGATGAAGGGCGGCGAGGTCGTCAGAACGCGTGGAGCCCGGTGATCGCCTCGTAGACGTCGTCGGCCTGGGGCAGGATCTCGGCCTCGAGGTCCGGGGCGTAGGCGACCCAGACGTCCTTCGACGCGACCCGCTTCACGGGCCCGTCGAGCCAGGGGAAGACCTCGTCGGCGATCCGGGCGGCGATCTCGGATCCGAGGCCCCACGACAGGGAGTCCTCGTAGGCGACGATCACCTTGTTCGTCCGCTTCACCGAGGCCGCCACGGTCTCCATGTCCAGGGGGTTCAGGGTGCGGAGGTCCACGATCTCGGTCCGGATCCCGTGCTCCTTCTCGGCCCTCTTGGCCGCGTCCAGGCTCCGCTTCACCAGGGCGCCGCACGTCACGACCGTCAGGTCCGATCCCTCGCGCACGACCTTCGCCTTCCCGAAGGGGATCATGTAGTCCGGGCCCGGATAGCGCCCCTTGTTGTAGACCTGCCGGTAGAGGTGCTTGTGCTCCAGGAAGAGCACCGGGTCGTCGCAGCGGATCGCCGTCCGGAGGAGCCCGTTGGCGTCCTCGGCGTTCGAGGGCAGGACCACCCGGAGGCCCGGTGTGTGGGTGAAGAGCGTCTCGCCGGTCTGGGAGTGGTAGATCGCGCCGCCCCGGAGGTAGCCCCCGTAGGTCGTCCGGATGACCACCGGAGCGGGCCAGGTGCCGTTGGAGCGGTAGCGCATGGTGGCCAGCTCGCTCCGGATCTGGTGAAAGGCCGGCCAGATGTAGTCGAAGAACTGGATCTCGGCCACCGGCTTCAGGCCCCGGAGCGCCATCCCCACGGCCCGCCCGATGATGTTC
>CAZMPV010000075.1:7477-10090 GCA_964567985.1 uncultured Gemmatimonadaceae bacterium | reverse complement strand
CCAGCCCCGTGGCGCTCCCAACGCGGCCCGCCCACCTTTCCGATCGGACTCCTAGCCTCCATGATGAACGGTGATCGCTCTCCTCCGCCACCCGGGCCCGGCCGACGGGACCTCTCCGCCTACCGGTCGGAGTTCCCGATCTTCCAGGGCAAGAACTACCTGAACTCCTGCTCCCTCGGCGCCCTCTCCCGGCGAGCCGAGGCCTACCTGGACGACTTCCGGGGCCGCTGGCACACGATGGGCGCCTCGGCGTGGTACGAGCACTGGCTCGGCCGGCTGACCGAGCTCCGGGAGCGGGTGGCCGAATTCCTGGGCGCGCCGGAGGGGAGCGTCGCGCTGCTGCCCTCGACCTCCTCGGCCCTGTCGGTGGTCTCGGAGAGCGTATCGTACGAGGAGCGTCCGAAGGTGGTGACCACCGAGCTCGACTTCCCCACCCTGGCCTACCAGTGGATGGCGAAGCCGGGCGTCGAGGTCGAGATCCTGGAGAGCCCCGACGGGGTGGGGATCCGGGAGGAGCAGTTCGCCGACGCCGTGGACGGGCGGACCGCCTTCCTGGCCACCAGCCACGTCTTCTTCGCCACGGGCTTCGTCCAGGACGTCCGGGCCCTGGCGGAGATCGCCCACGGCGCCGGCGCGAAGTGCCTGATCGACGGCTACCACGGCGCCGGCCAGGTGCCCCTGGAGCTGGCCTCCAGCGGGGTGGACTTCTATACGACCGGACCCCTGAAGTGGCTCTGCGGCGGGCCCGGGCTGGCCTACCTCTACGTGGACCCCGGGCTCCACCGGGCCCTGCGCCCCCGGGTCACCGGCTGGTTCGCCGCCGCCAACGCCTTCGACTTCGACATCACCCGCTTCGAGCCCCACGACGACGCCCGGCGCTTCGAGATGGGCACGCCGGCCGTGGCCACGGTCCACTCGGCGCTCGGCGGCCAGGAGATCCTGAGCGAGGCGGGGATCGACGCCATCGCAGCCCGGAACCGCCGGCTCACGGACCGACTGATCGAGGGATGCCGGGCGGCGGGCTTCGAGCTGACCACGGCCGACGCCCCCGACCGCCGCTCGGCGATCCTCATGATCCGCCACGACGACGGCCCCGGGGCCGTGGAGCACCTGGCCGAGCGGCGAATCATCGTGGACCACCGGCCGGGCCACGTCCGGGTGAGCCCCCACTTCTACAACACCGACGACGACGTGGACGAGCTCCTGGAGGCGCTGACGGCGTACGAGAGCTGACGTCGGCGGACGACCGGAGCGCGGCGCCCCGACTTCAGCCGGCGCCTTCCGGCCCCTCCCTGGGCGCCCAGCGCTCGGCGTCCCGCTCCCGGTACTTGGCCAGGACCCCCTCCAGGGCCTCCTCCAGGTCGATGCCCCGCTCGTTGGCCAGGACCAGCAGCACGAAGAGGACGTCGGCCAGCTCCTCGGCCAGGTCCTGGTCGGGCTCGTCGGGCTTCTTCGTCTTGTGGCCGAACTCGTGGTTGAGGAGACGGGCCAGCTCTCCGACCTCCTCGATGAGGCGGGCCAGGTTCGTGAGGGGCGGCCAGTAGCCCTCCTCGAAGCGGCCGATCCACTCGTCCACCCGCCGCTGGGCCTCTCTCAGGTTCACGGAACCACCACCACCTTCCCGAAGACCTCGCCCGCCTCGAGCATCTCGTGGGCCCGCCCGAGCTCCTCCAGGGAGACCACCTCGTGGATCACCGGCTCCACCTCGCCCCGGAAGATCAGCCCGGCCGCCTCCCTGAACTCGGCCGGCGTCCCCATGGTGGTCCCGAGGATCGAGAGCTGCTTCCAGAAGACCCGGCGGATCTCCGTGGCGCCCTCCGCCCCGGTGGTCGCCCCGTACGTCACCAGCCGTCCGCCCACCTTCAGCGACCGGAGGTTGTCCTCCCACATCTCCCGGCCCACCGAGTCGAAGACCAGGTCCACGCCCTCCTCGGCCGTGTCCTTCCAGAGCCGACCTGCCCACTCCTCGTCGACCAGCCGGTCATAGACTGCGTGCGCGCCCAGCTCCCGGACCCGCTCCACGTTCTCCTCTCCGCCGGTCACGGCGTGGACCCGGGCCCCGGCCCGCCGGGCGATCTGGACCGCCACCGTACCCACCCCGCCCGACGCGGCGGTGATCAGCGCCCGCTCGCCGGCCCGGAGCCCGCCCCGCTTCACCAGCCCCCGCCAGGCGGTCACGGTCACGAGTCCTCCGGCCGCGGCCGTCTCCATCGGCACCTCGTCGGGCACCTGGACCAGGTTCGCGGCCGGCACCACCGCGTACTCGGCGAAGCCGCCCTGGGTGTGCTCGCCCAGGAGGCGGAACTCCCGGTCCGGGAAGGCGGCGCCGCGGGAGGTCCCGTCGTAGGTCTCGTAGTCCAGGCTCGGGTTCACCATGACCCGGGTGCCGACGGGCACCTCGTCGACCCCCGGGCCCGTGGCGTCCACGACCCCGGCGATGTCCGAGCCGCCGATGTGGGGCATGGTGGTCTCGATGGGCAGCCCCCGCCGGACCCAGAGGTCCAGGTGGTTCATGGCCGCGGCCTCCACGGCCAGGCGGACCTCGCCCGGGCCGGGCTCCGGCGTCTCCACGTCGGCGATCTCCACGACCTCGGGACCGCCGTGCTCCCTGAA
>CAZMPV010000075.1:4752-7377 GCA_964567985.1 uncultured Gemmatimonadaceae bacterium | reverse complement strand
CGAGATGAGCGACGACGACGCCAGAGCGGTCGAGGTGACCCGGCGGGCTGCCGGGGAGCCCGACGTCCTCCGGGACGGGACCCTGGGCGGCTACCTCGACGCCCACGAGAGACCCCCGGCGTTCGAGGGCGACGACGGCCACCCCTACACCGTGGCCGTGGAGGTGGAGAAGGTCGGCGACCTCCGGGCCCCCTACGCCGCCTACCTCGTCTTTCCCCGCTGGGCCACCAACGCGGTGGGCATCGTGGGCCACGTTCAGACGCCGCTGCTGGGCAAGGCCGAGAGCCGGGACGCCGCCCGGCAGATCGCCCTGGACCTGAGCCTGGTCGAGGTGAAGGAGCTCCTGGACGAGGCGGTGGCCCGGGCCCCGGAGCCGGAGCGCCGATGGTGACGCCGGCGCTCAGGAAGGGGCTCCTCCTCCTCAGCGACTCCACCGCGGCCCAGACGCTGGTCACCCGTACCCCCCTCCGGGGCATGAGCCGCCGATTCGTCCCCGGCGAAACCGTGGACGACCTCATGGAGGCGGTCCGGGAGGCCAACGGCGACGGGCTCGGCGTGACCGCCAACTACCTGGGCGAGGCCGAGAAGAGCCGGGAGGTCTGCCGCGCCGCCGGCGACACCTACCTGGAGATCCTGGAGCGGATCGCCGAGGAGGATCTCGACGCCGGCGTCTCCCTCAAGTTCACCCAGCTCGGCCAGGAGATCGGGGAGGACTTCCTCCGGGACAACCTGGAGCGTCTCCTGGAGAAGGGACGGGAGGAGGGGATCTTCATCCGCTTCGACATGGAGTCCTCCGAGTACACCGACCAGACCCTCGACGCCTTCGAGACGCTGTGGAGCCGGGGATGGCGCCGGATCGGGATCGTGCTCCAGTCGTACCTGCGAAGGACACTGGACGACGTGGCCCGGATGAACGAACTCGGAGCCCCGGTGCGCCTCTGCAAGGGCGCCTACGACGAGCCCGCCGACGTCGCCTACCAGGACCGGAAGACGGTGGACGACAACTTCGTGGCGTGCATGGAGCGGCTCCTGGTCGGGGGAAACCACCCCGCCATCGCCACCCACGACCACCGGATGATCGACGCCACGGTCGACTTCGCCGACCGGGAGGGCATCGACGCCGGGAACTTCGAGTTCCAGATGCTCTACGGGGTACGCCGGGACCTCCAGCGGGCGCTCCTGGACGAGGGCTACGACGTCCGTGTCTACATCCCCTTCGGCGACTCGTGGTACCCCTACCTGATGCGCCGGCTCGCCGAGCGGCCCGCCAACGTCCTCTTCCTGGCGGGCAGCGTGATCCAGGAGTCGCCCCTGGGCTTCCTCTGGCCGGGACGGGACGGCCGCTCGTGAGCGAACCCTTCCTGCGGGTCACCGAGATCTTCCACTCCATCCAGGGAGAGTCCACCTGGGCCGGGATGCCGTGCACCTTCGTCCGGCTGACCGGCTGTCCCCTCCGCTGCACCTGGTGCGACACCGAGTACTCCTTCCACGGGGGCGAGCGGGTGAGCCTGGACGACATCGTCGATCAGGTGGAGGAGATCGGCACGCCCCTGGTCGAGATCACCGGCGGCGAGCCGCTGATCCACCGGGGCGCCTTCGAGCTCGCCCGGCGCCTCCTGGACGGCGGCTACACGGTCCTGGTCGAGACCTCGGGCGCGGTGGACGTCGCCGACCTGGACCCCCGGGTCCACAAGATCATGGACCTGAAGTGCCCGGGCTCCGGCGAGGAGGAGAAGAACCGCTGGGAGAACCTGGAGCACCTCTCCGGGGACGACGAGCTGAAGTTCGTCATCGAGGACCGGACGGACTACGAGTGGGCCCGGGAGGTGGTCCGGGAGCGGGGGCTCGACCGCCGGCTCCGGGAGGGCACCCTCCGCTCGATCCTCTTCTCCCCGGTCTGGGGCGCGCTGGAGCTGGACGTCCTCGCGGAGTGGATCCTCGAGGACGGACTGCCCGTCCGGCTCCAGACCCAGCTCCACAAGCACATCTGGGGGCCCGGGGTCGAGGGCGTGTGAGCGACCCGGCGCCCCCCGACGACCCCCGCTTCTGGAGCCTCCGGGAGGCCCTGGCCAGCTACGCGTCGGATCCGGACGATCCGCCGGTCTCCGACGACGACGTCCTCCAGGCGGCGGTCTCCCTGGTGCTCCGGGGCCGGGAGGAGCTCGACCTGCTCGTGATCAAGCGGGCCCGGGCCGACGGCGACCCCTGGTCCGGACACATGGCGCTGCCCGGCGGACGCCGGGACGCCCGGGACGACTCGCTCCTCCACACCGCCATCCGGGAGACCCGGGAGGAGACCGGCCTCCACCTGCGGACCGGCGCCCTCCACCTCGGTCGCCTGGACGAGGTCGCGCCGACCAGCGCCCGGCTGCCCCGGATCTCGATCCACCCCTTCGTCTTCGGCACCCACGGGGCCGCCGAGGCCCGCCCGGATCCCCGGGAGGTCCAGGCGGTGCACTGGGTGCCCCTGGCCCACCTCCGGGGCCCGGACTCGGTCGAGGGAGTGGAGATCGAGCTCCGGGGCGAGCGCCGGGACTTCCCCTGCTTCCGCTGGGAGGGTGAGGTGATCTGGGGCCTGACCTTCCGGATCCTGGAGCAGTTCCTGGAAGCCGCCCCGGAGATGCT
>CAZMPV010000075.1:0-4652 GCA_964567985.1 uncultured Gemmatimonadaceae bacterium | reverse complement strand
GCCCCGGAGGCCGAAGACGAGCCTCGCGAAGGCGTCACCGTCCCGCCGGAGGAAGAGCATCTGCGTGGCGGGGTCGTCGAGGTCCACGGCGATCAGCTTGCCGCCGTAGAGCGACTGGATCTCGTCCACGATCGTGTGCCCCACCACCATGGTGTGGACGTCGTAGCGCCCGAGCACGCCGGTGAGGGCGGAGTCCGGCGCCTTCATCGTCACGTAGTCCCGGTACCAGAAGGGGCTCCGGTCGCCGAAGAAGAAGTCGTAGCGCCGGACGTAGGCCACCGAGTCCATCTCCGGCACGTACGTGTCGTCGTCCCAGCGCCAGAAGAACTCCTGGCTCATGAACGTCGACAGGGAGTCGTTGAACTCCTCGACTCCGTAGTGCGCGTACTCCGAGGCCACGCCCCCGTGGACGAAGAGGTGGCCGTCGATCTCCACGATCCCCTGCCGGGAGGCGAGCCACTTCCCCAGCACCGAGTGCCGGACGTCGAAGATCTCCGGGTACGAGATGCCGTAGAAGTCGCCGAGCATGCGCTCGGTGGCCGCCACGTAGCGGAGGTCTCCGGTGAGGACCATCGTCTCGTGGTTCCCCAGCAGGACGTGGACCCGGCCGCCGGCCCGCCGGGCCTGGCGCTCGAGCCCGTAGAGGTACCAGAGGACCCTGGTGACGTCGTCGCCCCGGTCGAAGAGGTCGCCGGTGAAGACGACGTGGGCTCTCCCCCCGTACCACTTCAGGTCCTCGTCCACCAGGCCCGCGTTGTAGAGCACGTCGGTGAGATTCCCGTATTCGCCGTGGACGTCGCCGACGGCGAAGATCGAGTCCACCCCGCTGTAATGGGACCGCTTCGCCTCCTCCGGGCCGAGCTCCACGAGCGTCGTGTGGCGATCGTTCTCGTTCTCCAGGGAGCCGTAGACGAGGCGCACCCGCTCGGCGTCCGGTCGGGGAAGGGAGACGCCGTGGGCAAGGTGGACCGGCGTCTCCGCGTGGTGGAGGAGGGAGTCCCCGGCGTAGACGTCGAGCACCCCGGGCTCGGTCTCCTGGGTGACCCAGTGGACCGCCAGGTCGTCGGCGCTGTCCCGGACCATGAGGCCGAACTCGCCGTGAAAGCGGACCCGCTCGTAGACCTGGCGCATCGTGACCAGGTTCTCTTCGACGTTCTCGCCGGCCCGGGGCTCCAGGACCCGGACCGCGTCGCCCGCCGAGCCTCCGTTCCCGGATGCGCACGCCGCCGCCAGGGCCAGTCCCGCCGTGAGGAGAGCCGCGAACGCCGCCGTGCCGACGGCCGGGACCCGGGGCCCCGGCGTCCCCTCAGAAGACTTCGAGGTCACCCGTGGCCACGCGCTGAAGGAGGTTGTTCAACCGATCCTCCACGTTGCCGATCTCCCGGGAGGTCAGGCCGAGCTGAACCATGTCGTCTTCCTTCCGGATGCCCCGGTTCGCCTGCAGGTTCTCCGTCGGCTCCATCCGCACCAGCCGGTCGTTCTCGATCCGCCACTGGGCAAGCACGCCCAGGGCCCGGTCGAGGTCCTCCCGGGTCAGGCTCCGGAGCCGCTCCACCGTCTTCTCGGGAAGCCGCTCCACGTGGAGGTCTCCCCAGTAGTCTCCCCGGTCGCTGGGGCCGCTCCCGAACGCCACCCCGTTGTCCACCGAGAACATCCGCACCGTCTGGCCGTCGAGGGCCAGGACGTTGCCCTCGTTGGCGTCCTTGTGGTCGATCAGGTAGGTGAGGACGTTCAGGTTCGCCGCCGCCCGAGCGTAGGTGTCGTCGCTCTCCAGCCGGTCCTCGTCGAGCTCCTCCACGGGCTGGACGCCGAAGAGCCAGTAGTGGATGGCCACCATCACCGACTGGGCGTCGTCGAAGGTTCCGGCGGCTCCCCGGTCCACCGTGTCCCGGTACCACTCCACCGGGAAGGTCCGGAGGATCACCGGCGGCACGACGAACTCGTCTTCGTCGAGGAAGAGCTTCTGGAGCTCGTAAGCCGCCACCTCGTAGCGGGGCACGTTGTTGAACTCCTCGCCGCCCCGGGCCGCCTTGGCCCACTTCACCAGCATGCTGTGCCCGTTCTCGAGGCTGAGCATCGTCCGCTGGGTCCGGTCGCCCTCGAAGCGGGCCCCGGTCTGGGTCGGGATCGTGAAGTCCTCGGTCCGGAGCCAGTGCTCGAGGGAGTCGATCGGGAACTGGATCTGGGCCGCGCCCGTCGCCGGGACCAGGGCCAGGGCCAGAAGGAGGGCGAGGAAGGGGGGAAGCCGTCGCCACGTCGTGGGGGACATCGGTCGTCTCCTCATCGAAGGAGGGAGTCCAGCGGGGTCACGTGACCAGCGTCCGGGCTCTCCGGGCCAGGCTCTCCAGGAGGTCCAGGGCCAGGTCGGGATGGTCGGCCAGCAGGTCCTGGAAGTCCGCCCGGTCCACCCGCAGGAGCCTGGCGTCCTCGTTGGCCCGGACCGTCGCCGGTCCGGGCACCGGGTCGACCAGGTCCCAGCTCCCGAAGTGGGCGCCCTCGCCGAGCTCCTCCCGGGAGCCGTCTCCGTGCCGGACCTCGACGGAGCCGTCGACCACCAGGTAGAGACCGTCGGCGGGCTCGCCCTCCCGGACCAGGACCGACCCGGAATCCGGCCTCATCTCCACCGCGGCCGCGGCCATCAGCGTCAGGTACTCGCTCTCCATGTCCCGGAGCAGCTCGACGCCCTGGAGGAGGAAGATCTTCTCGATGAGGTCCATGCGCACCTCGACAAGTGAGTCGCCCGCGGAGCCGACCTGCCCGGGGACACATTTCCATCCTGTGGTACCCCGGGCCCGAAGTCCAGAGCCGCCGGGCCCCCTCGCCCGGCCTACGCACCTGCCGGCGCCGCGTCAGCGAGCGCTCAGAAGTCGGTCCGCTCGACGTGGACGCCCCGCTCGGCCAGGGCGTCCACGTAGATCCGTGCAGGCACGCACTCGTCGGGGGTCGTCACGCCCCTGGACTCGATCCGGCCGTCCACCTGGAAGAGGCCGGTCAGGGCCAGGGAATAGCCGGTGGTCCGCATCATGGCCGTGATCCCCCGCTCCTCGTCGTAGAAGTCCAGGAGGTCCCACCGGACGGTGCTGTCCACGCCGTCCTTCCGTCCCCGGACCTCGACCCGCATCGCCACCACGTCCCGGCCGTCGGGATTCCGGAGCCCGGGGCTGACCCGGTCGATGAAGAACTGGCGGGGCGTGACCTCGCACCCCCCGTCGACCTCGACCGGCTCCTCGTCGAGGAGCCCCAGGTCCCGGATCCCCTTCATGATCTGGACGTGGCCCGGGTAGCGGAGCGTCTTGTACGCCATCTCGTCCACCCGGCCCCTGTAGCGGTACGGGAGGGTCGAGATCCCTCCCCCGGTGTAGAAGGCCTCGAGCTCGCCCACGGGCTCGGGGAAAGAGACCCGCTCCAGCCCGGTCAGGGGCTCGACCATCCTGGGCTCCCCCGCCCGGAGGACGAGGGCGTCGGTCGTGTAGTAGTCGAGGACCCCCTCCATCGAATAGACGATCTGGTAGTTCAGGGGCGGCTCGGGCTCCTGGGGAAGCCCTCCGACCCAGATCCGCACCGAGTCGGTCTCGTCCTGGGCGTCGATGCCGGCCCGGGCCAGGATGTTCACCATGCCGGGGGCGAGCCCGCAGTCGGGGATCACGCTGACGTCCGCCCGGATGGCCTCCTCGTGGAGCTCCTTCTGGCCCTCCACGATCTCCGTATTCCCACCCAGATCCGAGAAGTGGGCCCCGGCCTCTATGGCCAGCCGGGTCATGGGGAGGTTGAAGTAGTAGGGCAGGGCGCATATGACGGCGTCGACGCCGTCCATGGCGTCGCGGACGGCCGACTCGTCGGTTGCGTCCACCGCGAGGGGCTCCAGCTTCCCACCCCGGTAGGGCTCGAGAAAGCTCCGGACCCCGGAGACGTCGGCGTCTGCCAGCCGGACGGTCTCCACGTCGTCGTTCCTGCACAGGTCGAAGGCGGCGGCGGAGCCCTGCGCCCCGCCGCCGAGAACGAGAAACTTCATCGAGCCTTCCTTTCGTGGAACGTGTTCAGCGTCATTCCTCCCCTTCTCCGAGCAGCTCCATCTGCTCCTCCCCGTCCGATTCGGCTCCGTCGTCGCCCCCGTCGTCCTCGGCTGCGTCGTCGGCGCCGGCGTCGGCGTCTTCCTTGCGGCTCTTGTATGCCCGGGTGACCTCCACCACCCGGTCGCCCTCCTCGAGTTCCACCAGTCGCTTCCCCTGGGTCCGGCGTCCCTGAACCGGGATGTCCTCCGCCGGGATCCGCCGGACGACGCCGCTGGCGGCGACCACCATCACCTCGTCGCCGTCCAGGACCTCCAGGCCCGCCACCAGCGCCGCGGCTTCGTCGTCTCCCGAGGGAGCCACGAGCGTGCCGAGCCCGCCCCGCTTCTGGAGCGGGAACTCGTCCACCGACGTCCGCTTGCCCCGGCCGTCCTCGCTCACCGTGGCCAGGGTCGCCTCCCGGCGGATCAGGAGCATGCCCACCACCCGGTCGTCGCCCCGGAGGTCGATGCCCTTCACCCCCTGGGCCGTCCGACCCATCGTCGAGACGTCGCCCTCGGGGAAGCGGATCGCCCGGCCCTTCCGGGTCAGGAGCATGACCTCGGCCGAGCCGTCCGAGAGCACCACGTCCAGGATCCGGTC
>CAZMPV010000074.1:0-10150 GCA_964567985.1 uncultured Gemmatimonadaceae bacterium | reverse complement strand
CCCCACTCGGTGGAGCCGGTGAGGTGCCACTCCTCCGCGTCCCAGCTCGCCAGGACGATCGTCCGACGGGGGCGGCGACCCTCGGCCTTCAGCCGGCCGAGGACCCGGGCCAGCTCGAGCTGGGTGGCGGTGCCGCTGGTTGGATCCACCGCCCCGTAGACCCAGGCGTCCCGGTGGTTGCCCAGGACGACGGTCTGCTCCGGCCGCTCCGAGCCCAGGAGCCGCCCCTCGGGGACCCAGATCGGCCGCACACGATCGTCCATCCGCACCCGGACCCTGAGCTCCGCCGGGCCGGGGCCGGCCCGGTACTCCAGGGGCAGCCCTCCCTGCCACGCCTCCGGCGCCACCGGCCCGTCCAGGGCGCGGAAGAGGCGCTCGGCCTCGGCGTGGGAGATCGGCACGGCCATGATCCCGGGCACCGAGCGGGCCTCGGAGGCCGGGATCCGGCGGGCGCCTTCGGTCGACGGCCAGCCCGGCGTCAGGGGGTCGCCCGGCACCAGGAAGTCGTAGGTGATCGAGCCCCGCTGGATGTGGTCCGGCGGGCCCCAGGGCCCGTTCGGAAAGGTCGCACCCCGGACGTAGCCGTCGCCCTCGGGGTCGGAGTAGATGAGCATCGCCGCCAGCCCCCGGCGCTCGGCCTCCCACGCCTTGTATCCCCGGTAGCTGTAGGGCACCGAGTAGCGGACCAGGGCGACCTTCCCTTCCAGATCGACCCCCTGGCTCTCGAGCCAGTCGTAGTCCGAGGGGTTCCCCCCGTTGGCGTAGACGAGCTCGCCCACCGTGTCGCCCGAGGCCGACATCCCCAGGTAGGCCGGCTGGAGCTCCCGGCGGGAATCCGGATCGGCGAGGAAGCCCCGCTCCTCCAGGCTCAGGGTGTAGGGGTGGGGCTCCGTCATCTCCACCCGCACCTCCTCGGGCCAGGGGAGGTAGACGTCGTAGCGGAGCAGCCGGACCTCGTCCAGGCCGTAGTCCCGGAAGCGCTCGACCACGTACTCGGCGAGCTCACGGTTCCGCTCCGAGCCCGCCAGGTGCGGCTCGGCCACCACGTGGCGGAAGAAGGCCGCGGTGGAGTCCCGGGAGAGCAGCTCCGCGAGGCGGGCTTCGGTGGCGAGCTGGGCGTCCGTCGCGGCCCCCGGGGGAAAGCCCAGGAGCGATGGGACGGTGTCGGAAGCCTGGGCGACGCCGGAAATGGGCCACGCCGCCAGGGCGCCGACGGCGAGGGCCAGGAGGAGAGGCGTCGAGCGTTGCGGCGTGTCGCTTTGCGGCGGGGATTCGCTCATGGTACGATCTCGCTCCCATGACTTCGCGACGAAATGAGACGGACGACGGAATGGCTGAAGACGACAGACACGACGACCTCCGATACGTGGTGCTGGGCTGCGGCCGACAGGGACGCGCCGCTGCCCTGGACCTGGCTCGCTTCGGCGGAGCCCAGTCCATCACCCTGGCCGACGCCGACCGGGAGCGGGCAGACTCCACCGCCCGGGCGCTCCGGGAGTGGATTCCGGCCGGCGAGGGCGTGGTGCTCTCCACCGTGCGCTGCGACGCCTCGGACCCGGACGCCGTGGCCCGCCTGGTGGAGGGCGCCGACGCCCTGGTCGCCGCCGTGCCGTACCGCTTCCTCCTCGGCGTCACCAGAGCGGCGGTGGACGCCGGGGTCCACGCCTGCGACCTGGGCGGGCACCCGGACACGGTGGAGGCGCAGCTCGAGCTCGACGAGGCCGCCCGGGACGCCGGCGTGGCCGTCGTCCCCGACTGCGGCCAGGCCCCCGGGATGGCGACCACGCTGACCATGCTCGCCCTGGGGATGATCGACGACCCCGAGCGGGTGGAGCTGTGGGACGGTGGACTCCCGGTGGATCCGGAGCCGCCCCTCCACTACCGGCTCACCTTCGACATCCGGGGGCTGACCAACGAGTACGACGGCCCGAGCTGGGTGCTCCGGGACGGGGAGGTCGTGGCCGAGGACTCCCTGGACGGCCGTCAGGAGGTCCGGTTCCCCGAGCCCCTGGGCCGGCTGGAGGCCTTCTACGCCTCGGGCACCGCGTCCACCCTCCCCTGGAGCCTCCGGGGACGGGTCACCGACTTCACCAGCCGGATCGTCCGCTACCCGGGACACCTGGACGCCATGCGCACCCTGAAGGAGCTGGGCCTCTTCGACCTCGATCCCGTGGAGGTCGAGGGGGCGGAGGTCGTGCCCAGGAGGCTCACCGAGGCCGTCCTGGAGCCGCTGGTGGTGGGCGAGGGCGCCATCGAGGACGTGGTGGTGGTCCGGGTCCACTGCACCGGGCGCCACGAGGGCCGGGCCGTCCGCTCCGAGGTGGATCTCATGACCTTTCACGACCCCGACACGGGCCTCACCGCCATGCAGCGCTGCACCGGCTTCGACGCCGCCATCGTCTGCGCCATGGCCGCCCGGGGCGAGATCGACGCCGGCGTCTCGCTCCGGGAAGCCTCGGTGGACCCGGAGGCCTACGTCGGCGAGCTGGCCCGCCGGGGCATCGAGGTGGAGCGGCGCGTCGTCCCCCTGGAGTAGCCTCACCCGCCGCCCCCCTCGTTGCGGGTCGTGGGCGCGGCCGGCGCCCGGCTCTCCACGACCGGCAGGATCAGGCGGGAGGGCCGCTCGGCGTCGTGCCAGACGGTCTGCCGGGCCACGGCCAGGGAGTCCTCGGTGGCCACCGGGGTGCCGGTGTTCGGGTTCGGGTCGTAGAAGGGGTAGCGGCTGCTCGAGACGTGGAGGCGGATCCGGTGACCCCGGCCGAAGCGGACCGCGGTGTGGAGCCCCGAGATCCGGATCCGGTAGATCGCGCCGGGCTCCACCGGCTCGGGATCGGTCATCCCGTTCCGGTAGCGCATGCGGAGTATGCCGGCGCCGGCGCTCGCCACGTTGTACGACGTCCCGTCGGGGTGGACGTCGGCCAGCATGAAGGTGAAGTCGGTGTCCGGGGCGTCGGTGGAGACGTGGAGCTCGGCCGTGACCTCCCCGGCCACGGTCACCGGCTCCTCCAGGGGCGCCGTGGTATAGACCAGGACGTCGGAGCGGCCCTCCTTGGACGCCTGGGCGACCGCGCCGGCCCGGCCGCCCTCCGGGGCCCGGACCGGGTCCGCCGGGTCGAAGGTGTAGCGGTCGGACGTGCCGCCCAGGCCGCCCCCTCCCGCCTCGGCCGGCGGGGTCCGGGAGAGGACGCCGTCGCCCCGGGCCGAGTTCGCGCGCCCGGCGCTGGCCAGGTAGAAGGAGACGGAGTCCGCCTCCGGGGGCGGCCACGTCGCCGCGCCCCGCCAGCGGTTCTCGCCCATGACGAAGTAGCGGACCGGCGCCTCGTCGGTGACGCCGGTCTCCCGGCCGGCGAGCCAGCGGCCGAACCAGTCGAGCAGGAGCCCCCCGTCGTCGAGCCCGGCCCCGGAGCCGAAGTCCAGCTCTCCGGAGGAGGTGGTGAGCGTCGAGAGGCTCGTATGGGTCCAGGGGCCGAAGATCAGCCGGGAGTGGCGCCGGGCCGCCTCGGTGGCGCCCCGCTCCTGCAGCCCCCGGATCCCCCGGGCCGCCCCCTCGGGCCCGTAGGCGTCGTCGTACCACCCGCTCAGCATCAGGACCGGCATCGACACCTCGTCGAGCTCCTCCTCCACGTCGGCGAAGTCCCAGAAGGCGGTGTCCGAGGGCGGGTGGGTGAGCCAGTCGTAGTAGTAGGGGGCGTACTCCCGGAGCAGGGGGACGTCGACCAGGGGCCGGTGCGACAGCCACCGCTCCCGCTCGGCCCTCCACTCCTCCCGGGCCTCCTCGTACGTCCAGGGGCCGCTCCGGTCCCCGGCCCGCCGCCGCAGGTCGGGGAGGATGAGGGGCATGAACCAGTCGTACCAGCCCATGCTGATCGCCCCGCCCACCTGGAAGAAGTGGTCCGGGCCCACCGGCGTCATGTCGGGGGCGGCGGTCACGTATCCCTCGGGCTCGGTGGCCAGGCCGAGCCACTGGACGTAGCCCGGGTAGGAGCCGCCCCAGCTCCCGACGTTTCCGTCGCAGCGGGGGTGGGCGGCGAGCCACTCCACCGTGTCGTGGCCGTCGTCCGGCTCCTGGCGGTAGGCGTGGAAGCTCCCCTCCGAGCCGTAGCGGCCCCGGACGTCGACCAGGGCCACCAGGAAGCCCTGGCGGGCCGCCCGGACGGGAAAGGGGCTGCTTTCCTCGTAGGAGGTCCGGGAGTAGGGCGTGCGGAAGAGGAGACACGGGAAGGGTCCCTCGCCGTCGGGGGAGAGGAGGGTCACCCGGAGCCGGACGCCGTCCCGCATCGGCGCCCAGGCCTCCTCCCGGACCACGTTCCAGGAGCGGGTGCCGTTCTCCAGGGTGCCGGCCGAGCCGGCGCCCCTCGCCCCGTCGGGCGCGCCGTCGGTGGCCGGCTCCGGGGGGCCGCAGGCGACGAGCAGGGTCAGGACCGCGGCGGCGAGGCCCACCGGCCACCAGGACCTGACGCGTGAGCCGCCGCTCCGGTGCGCTCGCCAGTAGAGCACCCCGCCCAGGGCGACGAAGGCCCCGGCGCCGCCGACGACCTTCGCCCAGAAGACCCACGCCGTGGCGTCGGGCGGAGGGATCACCGCCATCGTCATCGCCAGGAGCGTGAGAAGAAGCCCGCTGGCGCCCAGGGCCCAGCGCCGGAGCGAGTGTGTCGTGGTCTCGGGCACGAGCTTCACGTAGGTGGCAAAGAGGTAGATGTACGGGATGAAGTAGATCAAAAGCATCGTGTCCAGAAGGATCAGGTACGCCCGCTCGACCGTCGTCCCTTCGCCCAGGACCGAGAGCAGGAGAAAGAGGGTGGCCAGGCCGCCCTGGACCAGGATCGCCACGTAGGGCGTCTTCCACTTCGGGTGCACCTTGCCGAAGGCCGGCGGAAAGTAGCGGTCCAGGCCGATGACGAAGGCGACCCGGGCCGGCCCCGCGAGCCAGGCGCCCACGCCCCCCAGGTTGCCGATCACGTACATCGCCGCGGCCACCGGCGCCAGCCAGACCAGCGTCACTCCCAGGTCCCCGGCGCCGGCGTGGATCGCCTGGAGGAAGCCCGAGACGATGTTCAGCTCGCCGGCGGGCACCAGCCAGAGGACCGCTGCGGTGCCGGCGACGTAGAGGAAGGCGATCAGGGGGAGGGCCGCCTTGATCGAGCTCGGGAGCACCCGGCTCGCGTCGTCGGTCTCCTCGCCCATGCTGGCGCAGAGCTCGAGGCCGGCGAAGGCGAAGGCGATCGACGCCCAGAGGTTCAGCTCCGGGAGGTTCGAGAGGTCAGGGACCAGGTCGGCCACGGCGAAGGAGTTGGCCGCCGGCACCCCCGACAGCGCCGCCCACACCGCCAGCACCACCAGGACGACGCCGGGCACGTAGGCGCCGACGGCCCCGATGTTCTGGAGCCACTTCCCGGTGCTCATCCCGACCACGTTCAGGACGACCGCGGTCCAGAGCATGAGGAGCGTGGCCACCAGGACGTACGTCCAGTTCGACTCCAGCGCCGTGCCGCCCCGGCCGACCACGTAGGTGGCGATGACGGCCGTGGACATCAGCAGGTTGGCCGGGTAGAGGACGTTGTTGATCCAGTAGCACCAGCCGCAGAGGAAGCCGTGGCCGTCGCCCCAGGCCCGCTTCGTCCAGAAGTAGATGCCCCCCTCCTTCGGGAAGCGGCTGGCCAGGTCGGCCACGGCCAGCCCCTGGGGGAGGAAGAAGAAGACGGCGGCCAGGATCCAGAGGGTCAGGGCCGAGGGGCCGTTGGCGGCCGAGGTGGCGAGCCAGCGGAGGCTGAGGACCGCCACGACGTTGAAGAGGATCAGGTCCCGGAGCGTGAGGGCCCGGGGGAGGACGGCCGTGGGGGAGTCCCCAGGAAGCACGTCGGCGTCGGCGTCCCCCACCGCCTCCACGGCTCCCACCGCCCCCGCCTCCCCGTCGCTCACGCGGCCTCCCCGAGCGCCTCGTCGAGGATCTCCAGGGCCCGGTCCACCTGAGCCTCGTCCACCACCAGCGGCGGGAGGAAGCGGATCGTGCTGGCCCCGGCCTCGAGGAGGAGCAGCCCCTTCCGGAAGGTCCGGCGGACCACGTCCTTGGCCAGCTCACCGTCCGGGGCCGGCGGGGCGGCGTCGCCCCCCGCTCCCGGGCCGCCCCCGCCGGGGAGGCTCCCGCCGGGAGCAACGAGCTCGATCCCCGCCATGAGGCCGAGCCCCCGGACGTCGCCGAGCACGTCGTGGCGCTCGGCCAGGGCCCGGAGGCCGTCCAGGAGGTGATCTCCCACCCGGGCGGCCCGGTCGGCGAGCTCACTCTCCACCAGCTCCAGGGTGGCCAGGGCGGCGGCGCAGCAGACCGGGTTGCCGCCGAAGGTCGAGCCGTGGGCGCCCCGGTCCCAGCGGTCCACCGGCTCCCGGGCGACGATCGCCCCGATCGGCATCCCCGAGCCCAGGCCCTTGGCCGCGAGCAGGATGTCCGGCTCCACGCCGGCGTGCTCGCAGGCGAACATTCGCCCGGTCCGTCCCACCCCGGTCTGCACCTCGTCGGCCACCAGGAGGATCCCGTGGCGGTCGCAGAGGGCCCGGAGGGCCTGGAGGTAGTCCGGAGGCGGGACGATGAAGCCACCTTCGCCCTGGACCGGCTCCACGAAGATCGCCGCCACGTCCTCGGGGTCCACCCGGTGGCCGAAGAGGGTCCGCTCGATGGCCGAGACGCAGTGCAGCCCGCACGCCGGATAGCGCTTCCCGTAGGCGCAGCGGTAGCAGTAGGCGTAGGGCACGTGGTGGACGCCCGGGACCATGGGGCCGAAGCCCTTCCGCTGGACCGCCTTCGACGAGGTGAGGCTCATGCCGCCGTAGGTCCGGCCGTGGAAGGCGCCGTCGAAGGCGACGACGTCGGTCCGGCCCGTGGCCCGGCGGGCGAGCTTCAGCGCCCCGTCCACGGCCTCGGTCCCGGAGTTGGTCAGGAAGACCCGCTTCGGCGTCGGGCCCGGGGCCAGGGACGCCAGCCGGTCCATGAGGTCGGCGAGCTCCGGGTAGTAGAAGTCGGTGCCGCAGATGTGGAGGAAGCGGCCGGCGGCCTCCCGGACGGCCTCCACGACCCGGGGGTGGGCGTGGCCGGTCGAGGCGGCGCCGATCCCCGCCATGAAATCGAGGAAGCGGTTGCCGTCCACGTCCTCGACGACGGCGCCCCGGCCCCGGGCCACCGTGAGGGGATACGCCTTGATATAGCACGCCGAGGCCGCCCCCCCGTCCCGCTCCATGACCTCCCGGGCCCGGGGGCCCGGCGGATCGACGACGATCCGGGGAACGTCGCCGCTCACACCACGTCCCCGATCACCGTCCGGCTCTGCTCCCGCATGAACTGGGCCACGTAGTACGGCCCGCAGCCGCCCTTCCCCGTCGAGCCCGACGCCTTCCAGCCGCAGAAGGGCTGGGCGCCCGGCCAGGCGCCGGTGGTGGCGCCGGTGTGCTTGTTCACGTAGCAGACCCCGGCCTCGACCTCCCGGAAGAAGCGCTCGACCTCTTCGGCCCTGTCGGTGAAGATCCCGGACGTCAGCCCGTAGTCGGCGGCGTTGGTCTCGGCGATCGCCTCGTCGAGGCTCTCGACCTCGCCCACGGCCAGGAAGGGCACGAAGAGCTCCTTCCTGAAGAGGGGGCTCTCCAGGGGGAGGGTCGCCACGGTGGGCGCCACGTAGTGGCCCCGGCCCAGGGCGCCCTCGGTGAGCCGACGACCCCCGACGAGCACCTCGCCCTCTTCCCGGGCCCGCTTCACCGCCGCCTCGTAGCGCTCCACCGAGCGCTCCTCGATCACCGGGCCGAAGTCCACGTCCCGCTCGCTGGGGTCGCCGATCTCGAGCTCGGCGGTCCGGGTCAGGAGGCGCTCCAGGAAGGGCTCCTTCACCTCCGGGTGGACGTAGACCCGGGAGGTGGCGCTGCACTTCTGGTTCTGGAGCCCCCACGCGCCCCGGGCCACGCCCTCGGCGGCGGCGTCCAGGTCGGCGGTCTCGGTGACGATGGCGGCGTTCTTGCCCCCCAGCTCCAGGAGGCACGGCTTGATCCACTCCTCCGAGAAGTGGCGGTGGATCCGGTGCCCCACCTCCCGGGAGCCGGTGAAGACGACGCCGTCCACGCCGTCGTGGCGCCAGAGGGCCTCCCCGACGTCGCCTTCCCCGTGCAGGAGCTGGAAGACGCCGGCCGGCACCCCGGCGTCCCGGTAGATCCGGTGCATCTTCTGACCGGTCCACGGGGCCTGCTCCGCCGGCTTGTAGACCACCGCGTTCCCGGCCACGAGGGCGGCCGAGGACATCCCCGCCGACAGCGCCAGGGGGAAGTTGAACGGGGCGATGCAGGCGAAGACGCCGAAGGGCCGGAGCCGATCGACATTGCGCTCCTGGTCGGTGACCCGGTCCATGGTCCGGACGAAGCCGTCGGCCTCGGCCATCTGGTCGCAGTAGTAGTCGATCAGGTCGGCGGCCTCCTCGGCGTCGCCCATGGCCTCCAGGCGGCTCTTCCCCACCTCGAGGCTCATCACAGCCGCCAGGACGTACTTCCGCTCCCGGATCAGGCCGGCGGCGCGACGCAGCACCTCGACCCGCTCCCGCCAGCCCCGATCCTCCCACTCCACCTGGGCCCTCTTCGCGGCGGCCACCGCGCGGTCCACGTCGTCGGCTCCGGCGACGGCGAAGCGGCCGAGGACGAGGTCGGTGTCGATGGGCGTGACGTCGGTGATCCGCTCGGCGCCGCCGGCCTCGTCCCCGTCGACCATCGAGGGGTGCTCCCGGCCCGCGGCCTCCCGGACCCGGGCCAGGGCGTCGTCGAAGGCGTCGTGGAAGGCGTCCATGTCCACGTCCGCCGAGGTGTAGGTGATCTTCTGCGCCGCTCCGCTTCGCTCGCTCATCGTTCCTCCGTTAGGTTCGAGGCCTCATGCTGCGCCTTCGTCACGCCGTCGTCCACGCCGTCGTCTCCCTCGCGCTCGCCGCCCTGGCGGCCCCGGTCTTCCCGTCGGGGAGCACCCTCGCCGCCCAGGGCGCCGATGCCGAGCCCCGGGCCCGGGAGCTCGGCATCGCCCTGGAGGGCACCCCCGGCCCCCTGAACGCCCTCACGGACGTCGAGGGCGTCGAGGTCGGTCACGCCACGATCGTCCGGGGCGAGGGACGCTACGTCCCGGGCGAGGGTCCGGTCCGGACCGGCGTCACCGCCGTCTTCCCCCGGGGCCGGGAGGGCAACGACACGGTCTTCGCCGCCGCCCACGACCTGAACGCCAACGGCGAGATGACCGGCACGACCTGGATGGCCGAGTCGGGAGTCCTGGAGGGCCCGGTCCTCCTCACCAACACCCACAGCGTCGGCGTCGTCCGGGACGCCGCCCTGGAGTGGCTCATGGAGCACCGGGACGGCTTCATGTGGGGGCTGCCGGTGGTGGCCGAGGTCTGGGACGGCGGGCTCAGCGACATCAACGGCTTCCACGTCCGGCCCGAGCACGCCTTCGCCGCCATGGACTCGGCCACCGGCGGCCCGGTGGCCGAGGGGAACGTCGGGGGCGGGACCGGGGCGGTCTGTCACGAGTTCAAGGGGGGCATCGGGACGTCGTCCCGGCGCCTCGCGGACGGCGACGGCGGCTACACCGTCGGCGTCCTGGTGCAGTGCAACTACGGCCTCCGGCGGCAGCTCCGGGTGGGCGGGGTAGCCGTGGGCGACGCCCTGGACGCGCCCTTCCCGTGCATCGCCGCCGACCGGGAGCCGGCCCGGGCCTGGATGCGGGAGGTGCCCTTCTGCGAGAGCCCGGGAGCGGAGGAGGGCGGCGAGCCCGGGGGTCGGGCCGACCGCGGCCCGGGCCACGGGCGCGCCCTCGACGGCGGCTCGATCGTGGTCGTCGTCGCCACGGACGCCCCGCTCCTGCCGATCCAGCTCCGTCGGCTCGCCGAGCGGGCCGGCCTCGGGATCGCCCGGATGGGCGGCATCGGCTCCAACTCCTCCGGAGACCTCTTCGTCGCCTTCTCCACGGCGAACGCCGAGGCGGCGGGACACGCGACGGTGGCCCGGGCCAGCGTCCTGGACAACGCCCGCCTGTCGCCCCTCTTCGAGGCCACCGTCCGGGCCACCGAGGAGGCGATCCTGAATGCGCTCCTGGCCGCCGAGACGATGGTGGGCGTGGACGGCTACCGGGTCCCGGAGCTGCCCG
>CAZMPV010000073.1:0-10343 GCA_964567985.1 uncultured Gemmatimonadaceae bacterium | reverse complement strand
CGCGACGAGCTCGAGACCACCGAGATGTACCTGACGCTCTTCTACGGCGTCCTCGACCCCCGGGCCGGAGAGATCGTCTACGGGAACGCGGGTCACCCCCACGCCTTCGTGGTGGGCCGCGACGGGAGCCACCGCCGGCTGAAGGCCACCGACCCGCCGGTGGGGATCGCCGGGGAGGGACCCTTCCACCAGCGGGTCGTGCCGTGGGACCCGGACGAGGAGCTCATCCTGCTCTTCACCGACGGCCTCTCCGACGCCCTGGCGGTGATGGACCGGACGGGGGGGGAGGAGGTGGTCCTGCGGCAGACCGCCGAGATGGCCGATCGCCCGCCGGCCGAGATCGTCGACGCCCTCTTCGACCGGGCCGCCCGCTCCACGCCCGCGATCCCGTCCGACGACCGGACCGCCGTGGTTCTGCGCGCCTGAGCGCGCCCGGACCCGCCGCCGTGCGCCCGAAGCGGTCGCTGGGCCAGAACTTCCTGGTCGATCCCAACCTCCAGCGGAAGATCGTGGACGCCGTCGGGGTCGAGCCCGGCGACGAGGTGCTGGAGGTCGGGCCGGGGCGGGGGGCCCTGACCCGCCACCTGGTCGAGGTGGCCGACACCCTGGTCCTGGTCGAGCTCGACGACGCCCTGGCCGAGGAGCTCGAGCGGGAGTACGGAGACGTGCCCGGGGTCACGGTCCTCCACGCCGACATCCTCGATGTGGGGCTCGCCGACCACGTCCGGGACCCGGGGGCGCTGAAGGTCGTGGGCAACATCCCCTACAACATCACGACGCCGCTCCTCTTCCACCTCCTGGAGCGGCCCCGGCCCGCCGAGATCGTGATCATGGTCCAGAGGGAGGTGGGGGAGCGGATCGTGGCCGACGCCGGGACCTCCGCCTACGGAGCCCTCGCCGTGGGCGTGCAGAGCGTGGCCGACGCCGAGCGCCTCTTCGACGTGAGCCGGCACGCCTTCCGTCCCGTGCCCGGGGTCGACTCCACGGTGGTGCGGATCCGGCCCTTCGACCCCCCGCCCCTGAATCCGGAGCGGGAGCGGCGCCTCCGGGCGCTGACCCGGGCCGCCTTCCAGTGGCGACGCAAGCAGTTCCAGACCACCCTCCGGAAGCACCCCCGTTTCGGCCTCTCCCACGACGAGGTCGAGGCGGTGGAGCGGGCCACGGGCTTCGAGCTCCGGCGCCGCCCCGAGACCTTCGCGCCGGAGGGCTTCGTCGCCCTGTCCGACGAGCTGGCGGAGATGGGCCGGCCCCTGGACGGGGACGACGAATGACCGCCGGGGAAGGCCGCCCGTGAGCGCCGCCGGCGACGACGTCAGGAAATCCGGCGGCGGCATCCTCCGGGCCCTGGGCCTCCAGCGCCGGGAGCTGAGGGCGTGGGCCATGTACGACTGGGCCAACTCGGCCTTCGCCACCACCGTCATGGCCGCGGTGCTGCCGATCTACTACAGCGACGTGGCCGCCTCCACGCTGCCGGCGCACCTTCGCTCGGCCTACTGGGCCTATACGACGAGCGCGGCGCTCCTGATCATCGCCCTGGTGTCGCCGGTGCTGGGCGCCGCCGCCGACTACCTGGGGGCGAAGAAGCGCTTCCTGGGCGCCTTTCTCGTGCTGGGAGCGGGGGGGACGGCGTTGCTGGCGCTGGCGGGGACCGGGGACTGGCTCTTCGCCTCCGTCGTCTTCATCATCGGCAACCTGGGCTTCGCCGGGGCCAACGTCTTCTACGAGTCGCTCCTTCCCCACGTGGCCGACGGCCCGGAGATCGACCGGGTCTCCACGGCGGGCTACGCCGTCGGCTACGTCGGAGGCGGGGTCCTCCTGGCCGTGAACATGTGGTGGATCCTGAGCCCTGAGACCTTCGGGCTCTCCGACGCCGGCCAGGCCTCCCGGGCCGCCTTCCTGAGCGTCTCGGTCTGGTGGCTCGTCTTCTCGATCCCCCTCTTCCGCCGCGTCCGGGAGCCGGCGGCCCGCCTGGAGCCCGACGAGGTCCTGGAGCTGAACCCGGTGAAGGTGGGCTTCGGCCGGGTCTGGCGCACCCTGAAGGAGCTCCGCCGCCACCGGCAGGTCTTCCTCTTCCTCCTGGCCTTCTGGCTCTACAACGACGGCATCGGGACGATCATCAAGATGGCGACGATCTACGGCCGGGAGATCGGGATCGGCACGTCGGACCTGATCGGGGCGCTCCTGGTGGTCCAGTTCCTCGGCATCCCCTTCACCTTCGCCTTCGGCGCCCTGGCCGGCCGCATCGGCGCCAAGCGGGGCATCTACCTGGCGCTGTGCGTCTACGTGGTGATCTCGGTCTTCGGCTACTTCATGGACGAGGCCTGGCACTTCTGGGCCCTGGCCGGGGGCGTGGCGACGGTGCAGGGAGGCGCCCAGGCCCTGAGCCGCTCCCTCTACGCCTCGGTGGTGCCCCGTGGGAAGTCGTCCGAATTCTTCGGCTTCTACTCGGTGAGCTCCAAGTTCGCCGGCATCTTCGGCCCGCTCCTCTTCGGCGTGGTGGCGCAGCTCACCGGCGGGAGCCGCCTGAGCATCCTCTCCCTGGTCGTCTTCTTCGTCGGGGGCATCGTGTTGCTCTCCCGGGTGGACGAGGAGGAGGGACGGCGGGTCGCCCGGCAAGAGGACGAGGCGATGATCCGGGCCGCGGAGGCGGCGGCCGGCTGAGCGGGCCGGCCGCTCCCGTCGGCGATTGACGATCCTCCGGATCGGCGTCTAGATTTGTGAAGCTTTTCACAAGCCCTCTTGTCCGGCGTCCCGGGGGGCGCTCCGCAGACGGACGGCGGGGCCGAGCCGGGGGCGCCGGCGCTCCGGCAGATGCCCGTGTCGCGAAAGATCTCCGAGTCCACGATCCGCCGCCTCTCCGTCTACCTCCGAAGCCTGGAGGAGCTGGAGGAGGAGGGTCGGGAGACCGTCTCCAGCGAGGAGCTGGCCCGCCGGGGCATCACCACCGCCGCCCAGGTGCGGAAGGACCTTTCCCACTTCGGCTCCTTCGGGAAGCGGGGCCTGGGCTACACGGTTTCCGAGCTCGCCGAGCGCCTCCGGGACATCCTGGGCCTCGACCGGGAGTGGCGGGTCGCGCTCGTCGGCGCGGGCCGACTGGGCTCGGCGCTCTTCGAGTACGAGGGCTTCGCCCGCCGGGGCTTCCGGATCGTGGCGGTCGTCGACGCCGATCCCGCGAAGGTGGGTGGACGCTGGGGCGACGTGACGATCCGCCCCGACGAGGAGCTCGAGGACGCCGTGGTCGAGGAGGACGTGGAGATGGCGATCCTGGCGGTGCCCGGTGACGTGGCCCAGGAGGTGGCCGACCGGGTGGTGGACGCCGGGGTGCGGGCGATCCTCAACTTCGCGCCGGTCCATCTCCGGCTGCCGGAGGAGGTCTCCCTGAAGGACGTGAACCTGGTGGTGGAGCTCGAGGCCCTCTCCTTCGTCCTCTCCCGGAACGAGGAAGCGTGACGCCCCGGCGCCTCCTCGCCCAGGCCGCCGACGCCCTCCGTGACGGCCCGGTACACACCCTGGATCTGGCCCGGTCGGTCCTCGGGCTCGACGGCCCGCCCGGCGCGATCTCGGCCGCCGTCTTCGCCCTCCTGGGTCCCGACGCCCGCTTCCACGTCGACGGGGAGGGGAACTGGAGCCTCGCCCGGCGGGATCCGGGCGGGCCGGCCCTGAAGGACGAGAGCTACGCCGTGGTGGACGTGGAGACCACCGGGGGCTCCTACCGGCGGGGCCACCGGATCACGGAGATCGCCGTGGTCCAGGTCCGGGAGGGGATCGTCGGCGACGCCTGGTCCACCCTGATCAACCCCGGGCGCCGCATTCCGCCCCGGATCCAGTCCCTGACCGGGATCACCGACCGGATGGTCCGGGACGCCCCCTTCTTCGAGGACGTGGCCGACCGGGTCCTGGAGCGCCTGGCCGACCGGGTCTTCGTGGCCCACAACGTCCGCTTCGACTGGGGCTTCGTCGCGCCCCAGCTCGGCGACGCCGTGGGCGAGGTGCCGGAGGGGCCCCGGCTCTGCACGGTGAAGCTCGCCCGGAAGCTCCTGCCCGACCTCGGGCGGCGAAACCTGGACGCCGTCACGGACTACTACGGAGTCCGGGTGGACGCCCGGCACCGGGCCCGGGGCGACGCGGTCGCCACGGCCCGGATCCTCCTCCGCCTCCTGGACGAGGCCGAGGTCCGGGGACTGGGCGACCTCACGAGCCTCCGGCGCTTCCTCGCCGGGCAGCTTCAGGAGAGCGAGACGTGACCACCGAGACCGTAGACGACCTTCCCCTGGTCCGGAGCCGGAGCGTCGGCGAGCTGCGGATCCACGCGGTCGAGGCCGGCCTGCAGCGCCTGGACGGCGGCGCCATGTTCGGCGTCGTCCCCAAGCCCCTCTGGGAGAAGCGGATCCCCGCCGACGACCGGAACCGGATCCCCCTGGCGCTCCGCTGCCTGCTCGTCGAGGCGCCGAACGCCCTGGTCCTGGTGGACACCGGGGTCGGGAACAAGGAGTCGGAGAAGTTCGTGGACATCTACGGCGTGGAGAACGCCGGGAGCCCCACCCGTCTGGAAGACGGGATCCGGGAGGCCGGATTCGAGCCCGACGACGTGGATATCGTGGTCGACACCCACCTCCACTTCGACCACGCCGGGGGCAACACCGTCCGGACGGAGGACGACCGGGTCGTGCCGGCGTTTCCCGGGGCGCGCTACGTGGTCCAGGAGAGGGAGTACTCCTTCGCCCACAAGGACAACGAGCGGATCAAGGCGAGCTACCTGCCCCACAACTTCGACCCGGTCGCCGAGGCCGGGCTCTGGGACTTCGTGGACGGCGACGTGGAGCTGACCGAGGGCGTCCGGCTCGTTCGCACCCCGGGCCACACCCCCCACCACCAGTCGGTCCTCCTGGAGAGCGGCGGAGAGACCGCCTGCTACCTGGCGGACGTCTGCCCGACGACGGCCCACCTGCCCCTGCCGTGGATCATGGGCTACGACCTGGAGCCCCTGGTCACCCTGGACTCGAAGCGCTCCCTCTGGCGCCGGGCCCTGGACGGCGACTGGCTCCTGATCTTCGAGCACGATCCGGTGGTCCCCTGGGGCCGGCTGGACAGGGACGCCGACAGGCCGCGGCTCCGGGACGGGGACTGAGGTCGGACGCCCCGCCCCGGAGGTGACCCTCGGGGCGATTCTTCCTATCTTACTGTGCTCTGCGCCCGGAGCCTCCGCCGATCGTGCGGGGCGCCCGGGACGCGAACCCGAGCCACGACCCGAACAGATGAGCGACAAGGCCAGAACACCCGTCATCCTGAAGGGCGGCGCCCGGACCCCGATGGGCCGCTTCCTCGGCGCCCTGAGCCCGAAGTCCGCGCCCGACCTCGGAGCGATCGCCGTCCGGGCCGCCGTGGAGCGCTCGGGCGTCGACCCCGACGACGTGGACGAGGTGATCCTGGGCAACGTGGTCTCGGCCGGCGCCGGTCAGGCTCCGGCCCGGCAGGCGGCGGTTCGCGGCGGGGTGCCGGCGACGGTCCCGGCGGTGACGATCAACAAGGTCTGCGGCTCGGGCCTGAAGGCCGTGATGCTGGCGAGCCAGGCGATCCGGGCCGGCGACGCCCGCCTGATCGTGGCCGGCGGCTTCGAGTCGATGTCGAACGTCCCCTACTACCTCCGGGGCCACCGGGAGGGGGTCAAGTTCGGCGACCGCCGGATCCAGGACGGCCTGATCTACGACGGGCTCTGGTGCTCCTTCGGCGAGTGCCACATGGGCGGCCACGCCGAGTACACGGCCGGGAAGGCCGGGGTGAGCAGGGAGGAGGCCGACGAGTTCTCGCTCCGCTCCCATCAGAAGGCCGTGGCCGCCGCCGACGCCGGCAAGTTCGACGCCGAGATCGTCCCGGTGGAGATCGAGGGCCGGCGGGGCGTCACCGTGGTCGAGAAGGACGAGACGCCCCGGCGGGACACCTCCCTGGAGGCCCTCGGCAAGCTCAGACCGGCCTTTCCCGACGACGCCCCCGACGACATCGACGAGCTGGTGGTCACCGCCGGCAACGCCCCCGGGCTCAACGACGGGGCCGCCAGCGTGATCGTGGCCTCCAAGGAATACGCCGAGGCCCACGGCCTCGAGATCGACTCCGTCGTCACCGGCTATGCCTCGGGCGCCACCGAGCCCCGGGACCTCTTCTTCGCCCCGGTGGACGCCGTGGGCAAGCTCATGGAGGCCAGCGGGACCGGAATCGACGACTACGAGCTGATCGAGCTCAACGAGGCGTTCGCGGTCCAGGCGATCGCGGACATCCGGGCCCTGGAGATGGACCCGGACCGGGTCAACGTCCACGGCGGGGCGGTGGCCCTGGGACACCCGATCGGGGCGTCGGGCGCCCGGATCCTGGTCACGCTGCTGAACGCCATGGAGGACCGGGGCGCCGGGACCGGGCTGGCCACCCTCTGCCTCGGGGGCGGCAACGCCGTCGCCCTCTCGGTCGAGAAGGGCTGACGGAATTCGCCCGCCCGCCGCTCGGGAGCACGGTCGATGATCGGCGGAGGGGTCTTCCGCGATCCGGAGGGTCGCCTCCGGGTGGGGTGGAAGCTCCTCTTCTTCGGAGCGGCGTTCCTCGGGATCCTCTGGATCGCCCTCCCGCTTCTGCCCTCGCCGAATCTCCTGGCCCAGGGCGTCGTGGTTCTCGTGGCGGCGCTCGTCGCCGGGCTGGCGATGATGCGGATCGAGGAGGACCGGGGCCTCGAGGCCCTGGGCTTCCACCTCTCCCGGGAAGCTCCGGGGGAGCTCTTCCGGGGCCTGGCCCTGGGCGTGGCCGTGGCCCTGGTTGCCGTGGCCGTGATCGCCGTGGCGGGCGGGGTGCGCTGGGAGACGGAGGCCGGGACGGTGGCCGGGAGCGTGACGGAAGGTCTGCGCTCCCTGGCCTTCTTCGCCATCCCGGCGGCCGGCGAGGAGGCGCTGGCCCGGGGCTATCCGCTCCAGGCGATGGCGGCCGCCTGGGGCTCGGGGATCGCCCTGGCGGTGACCTCGGTGGGCTTCGGCCTGCTGCATCTGGGCAATCCCGGGCTGTCGAGCCTGGCCATGCTGAATCTGGTCGCCGCCGGGCTGCTCCTGGGGGTGGTCTATCTCCGGACCGGGAGCCTCTGGTGGGCCACCGGCGCCCACCTGGGCTGGAACTGGGCCCACGGCTTCGTTGTCGATCTGCCGGTGAGCGGTCTGGACCTGGTGGACGCCCCCCTCTGGGAGGGTGTGCCCGCCGGGCCGCAGTGGCTCGGGGGCGGGAGCTTCGGCCCCGAAGGGAGCGCGCTCACGGCGGTGGTGGTCCTGGCGGCGTCCGCGGTCCTGTGGTGGGGCGACGGGCTCCGGCCCGGGGAGGCCGCCCGTGCGGCCCGTCCCCTGGCGCCCCTGCCGGCGCCCCGAACCGACACTGAGCGCGGAGAGCGATGAGCATCGACAGGGTGGTCGTGATCGGCGGCGGGACCATGGGGAGCGGGATCGCCCACGTCTGCGCACAGCACGGGCGCGAGGTGACGCTCGTGGACGTCTCCCGGGAGGTCCTGGACCGGGCCCTCGCCACGATCGAGCGGAATCTCGGCCGCCAGGTGAAGAAGGGGATCCTGGATGCGGAGGGGATGGAGGCGGCCCTGGAGCGGATCTCCACGGCCACCGACGCCGCCGGGGCCGCCGCCGACGCGGAGCTGGTCGTCGAGGCGGTGCCGGAGAAGGCCGAGCTGAAGCACCGGGTCTTCGAGACGCTGGACGAGGCCGCCCCCGACGACGCGATCCTGGCCACCAACACCTCCTCGATCTCCATTACCGAGATCGCCGGTCGCACCCGGCGCCCCGAGCGGGTCATCGGGATGCACTTCATGAACCCGGTGCCGGTCATGGAGCTGGTCGAGGTCATCCGGGGGCTGGCCACCGACGACGAGACCACCGAGGCGGTCGTGGAGCTCGCCTCGGCGCTGGAGAAGACGCCCGTCGAGGTGAACGACTTCCCGGGCTTCGTCTCCAACCGGGTCCTGATGCCGATGATCAACGAGGCGGTCTTCGCCCTCATGGAGGGGGTGGCCGAGAAGGAGGCGATCGACAAGGTGATGACGCTCGGGATGAACCACCCCCTGGGCCCCCTGGCCCTGGCCGACCTGATCGGCCTGGACACCTGCTTGAGCATCCTCGAGGTCCTCCACCGGGAGCTGGGCGAGGACCGCTACCGGCCGTGCCCGCTGCTGCGGAAGCACGTGGCCGCGGGATGGCTCGGCCGGAAGACGGGCCGGGGCTTCTACGAGTACGACGACGCGTGAGACCCACGCACGGGGAGGCACGTCGATGCTGAGCGCCGAGCAGCGGGAGATCCGGGCCCTGGCCCGGGAGTTCGCCGAGGGGGAGCTCCGGCCCCGGACCGCCGAGTGGGACGAGGCCCGGGCCCTGGACGACGACGTCTTCGGGAGCCTGGCCGAGCTCGGCTTCCTGGGGATGCTGATCCCCGAGGAGCACGGCGGGCTGGACCTGGACGTGCCGACCTACCTCCTGGCCCTGGAGGAGCTGGCCTGGGGCGATCCGGCGGTGGCGCTGAGCGTACAGATCCAGAGCGGGCCGGTGGCCCAGACCCTGCTCCGTCACGGGAGCGAGGCCCAGAAGGAGGCGTGGCTCCCCCGCCTCGCCGCCGGCGGGGCCCTGGGGGCCTTCGCCCTTTCCGAGCCCGGCGCCGGCAGCGACGTCCGGAGCCTGGAGACGAGGGCCGAGCCCGACGGCGACGGTTGGCGGCTGACGGGGACGAAGAAGTGGGTCACCAACGGTGACCGGGCCGAGCTGGTCGTCGTCTTCGCCCGGACCGGAGGGGACGACGACGCTCCGATCGGGGCCTTCCTGGTGGATCGGGACGCCGGGGGGTATCGCGTGACGGGTCGGGAGGCCACCATGGGGCTCCGGGCCTCGGAGACCGTGACCGTGGAGCTCGACGGCGTCCGGGTCGGCGCCGACGGCCTCCTGGGCGACGGCTCCCGGGGGCTGCGCTACGCACTGGAGGCCCTGGACTTCGGACGGATCGGCGTGGCCGCCCAGGCCCTGGGGATCGCCCAGGCCGCCTACGAGCACTCGGTGGCGTACGCCGCCGAGAGGGAGCAGTTCGGCCGCCCGATCGGGGAATTCGGCGCGATCCGGGAGAAGGTGGCCGACATGGCCACCCGGATCGCCGGGGCCCGGGCCCTGACCCACGAGGTGGCCCGGGAGCTCCAGGCCACCCGGGACGGCGAATCGGTGGACGACCACCGGGGGCCGGGCGGGAGCGCCGCCCGGGCCGCCATGGCGAAGCTCGCCGCCACCGAGGCGGCCATGTGGGTGGCCGACGAGGCCGTCCAGATCTACGGCGGATACGGCTACATGCGGGACTACCCGGTGGAGAAGCTGCTCCGGGACGCCAAGGGCGCCGAGATCTACGAGGGAACCAGCGAGATCATGCGGGTCGTGGTGGGCCGCCGGGCGCTGGATGGAGCCGGGGCCGGCTGAGCCGGTCCGGGCGCGCCGGACGGGCGCCGACGACCCGAACACCGAAATCGAACGCCGGGAGTCGCAGGGGATGGAGATCTTCGAGCAGCTCAGCGAGAAGAACCACGAGCAGATCGCCTTCTGGAACGAACCCTCGATCGGCTACCGGGGCATCATCGCGATCCACGACACGACGCTGGGGCCCGCCCTGGGCGGCACCCGCTTCTGGAGCTACGAGAGCGACGCCGAGGCCGTCACGGACGTCCTCCGCCTGGCCCGGGGGATGACGTACAAGGCCGCGGTGACCGGCCTGAACCTGGGCGGGGGGAAGTCGGTGATCATCGGTGACAACCGGGTCGAGGACCGGGAGATGCTCTTCCGGGCCCACGGCCGGGCCGTGGAGTCGCTGGGCGGCCGCTACATCACCGCCGAGGACGTGGGCACTTCGGTGGAGGACATGGAGTTCGTCCGCATGGAGACGGACCACGTCACCGGGGTGCTGGGAGGCTCGGGCGACCCCTCCCCGGTGACGGCCCACGGGGTCTACATGGGCGTGAAAGCCGCCGCCCGGAAGCGCTACGGTGACGACAGCCTGGGCGGCAAGCACGTGGCGGTGCAGGGGGTCGGCCACGTGGGCTACCACCTCTCCAGGTACCTGGCCGGCGAGGGGGCCCGCCTGACGGTCACGGACCTGGACGTCGAGCGGGTCGCCCGGGTCCGTGAGGAGTTCGGGGCCGAAGCCGTGGAGCCCGACGAGATCTACGGCGTAGACGCCGACATCTTCGCGCCCTGCGCCCTGGGGGCGGTGGTCAACGACGACACGCTGGACGTCTTCCAGGTCGACATCATCGCCGGCGGCGCCAACAACCAGCTCGCCGAGGAGCG
>CAZMPV010000072.1:10006-10357 GCA_964567985.1 uncultured Gemmatimonadaceae bacterium | reverse complement strand
AGCGGTAGGCCGCCGCCGAGTCGCCGTCCACCGAGCCGAAGTTGCCCTGGCCGTCCACCAGCGGGTAGCGGAGCGAGAAGTCCTGCACCATGCGGACCAGGGAGTCGTAGACCGCCGAGTCGCCGTGGGGGTGGTACTTGCCCAGGACCTCGCCGACGACGGTGGCGCTCTTCTTGTAGCCCCGGCCCGGGCTGAGCCCGAGCTCGCTCATGGCGTAGAGGATCCGCCGGTGGACGGGCTTCAGGCCGTCCCGGACGTCCGGCAGCGCCCGCTGCACGATCACGCTCATCGAATAGTCGATGAACGACTCCTTCATCTCGTCCTCGATCAGGCGCGGCACTACCCGCTCGC
>CAZMPV010000072.1:0-9996 GCA_964567985.1 uncultured Gemmatimonadaceae bacterium | reverse complement strand
TCCCGCATCTCGTCTTCCAGGAGACGGGAGAGGACTCGCTCGCCCGCCTGACTCATTTCCATGTCGTCCATGCGCTCGCCTCAGACTCGAATGACGGGGCGGCCGGATCGATCCGGGCCGCCGCTCTCGTCGTCGATGTTCAGTCGGAAATTCTCGTGACGGTGTGCGCGCGCTCGCGCGCGCACTCGCCCTCGATCCGCGTCGCGCCGCTCCTCCGGGCTCAGTGCTTCGGAATCCGGCTGAGCCCCTTCCAGCCGCACTCCCTGCAGAGCCGCCGCTGGATCTCCTCCCCGTTGAGGCTGGCGAGAAGCTTGTGCCGGCGCTTCCTGGGGATCCTGTCCGTCCGGGTTCCACACTCCGGGCACGCCTTCCCCGTCACCAGGCGGCCCCGGCGCAGCCGGGACCAGAGAGACGCGCCCAGGCCCGCTCCGCCGGCACCCACCAGCACGAGACCGGCGAGGAACGCGGGCACGTACACCCCCGTCGGGTCGCCGCTCACCAGGGCACCCGTCACTCGCCGGATCGTATCGAGGGCCCGGGAGAACGTTCCCACGGCCAGCTCCAGCCCCAGAGCGATGAGCGCCAGGGAGAGGACCGGAAGCCCCCTCCGGACCATCACCGCCCGCATCCCGGCCGCCGTCGCGGACCAGGAAGGCCCGCACCACGGAGGCCGGGCCCGCCGCCGCTGTGGGAACGTGGGGTCACGAGGCGAATCAGCCGTCGCTCGATCGGTGTGGAAACCCCTTCAAAGATATTGAAAATTAACGGGAATCGGCGTCCGGAGACAAGGCCTGGAGGCGCCCCTCACGCGACCATCGCGAAGTGCTCCAGCTCGGTGAATCCGAGAGCGCCGAGGGCGTCCCGGATCTCGGCCCGGGCGCCGGGCTGGGCGACGGCGCCCAGGTGGAGGGCCTCGGAGTACCGTCCGGCGTCTTCGGCGGCCACGACCGGCGCCCCGTGGATCTCCTGGCCCACCTTCCCCGGATCCACGTCGATCCAGGCCACGAGCCGGACTCCGGCCTCCCGGAGCACCCGGGAGAAGGCCTTCCCGGTCGGACCGGCTCCCCACAGGACCGCGCCGGAGCGACCCACCAGGAGGGTCCGGCGGAGGAAGTGGACCTTGCACCGGCGGAACGCGTCCAGGGAGTAGGCCGGGTGGGTCCGGGAGAGGCGGTCGGGCTCGTCCCACCAGCGCAGGAGCACCTCGTCGACCTTTCCGAGCCGTCCGCCGGCCTCCCGGAGACGAAAGAGGAGGTCGTAGTCCTCGGGCCACCCCTCGTCCCGGTAGCCCCCCACCGCCGCCACGGCGTCGGCCCGCAGCAGGAACGTCGGATGGGGCAGCGGGCACTCGACGAAGAGGTCCCGCTCGATCTCCTCCGGGGTGACCAGACCGTTGATCCAGGCCTCGTAGCGGAGGGCGCCGTCGGTGAGCCCCTCCCGGGGCGCGTGCTCGACACCCGTTCCACAGGCGACGATCTCCGGGTGGGCGTCCAGGAGCTCCACCTGCCGCTCCAGCCGCTCGGGCAGCGCCTCGTCGTCGGCGTCCATCCGTGCCAGGAGCCGGCCCCGGGCGGCGGAACGGGCCCGCTCCAGGGCGCCGACGATGCCCCTCGGCTCCTGGCGGAGGACCCGGATCCGGGGTTCCCGGTCGGCCCAGCGCGCCAGGATCTCCGGGGTGGCGTCGGTGGATCCGTCGTCCACGGCGAGGACCTCGAAGTCCGTGAAGGTCTGGGAGGCCAGGGACTGCAGGGCGGCCTCCAGGCGGGGGACGCCGTTCCTGACCGGAAGGAGGACGGAGAGGCGGGGAGTCATGACCGGGCAGAAAGCGAAGTTGAATACAAGTTCATGTTCCGACAGTGCGCCTTCGGGCGGGAGCCTCCGCCGATCCGCGGAACGGGGGCCGCCCGTCGGGGCCCGTCCCTGCCGCCCCCGCAGGCATCGAGCTCCCTCCCCGGCTCTCTGGCTCGGACGGCGCTCGGAGCGTACCCTAGCTTTCCGACCCGTCCCCTCCCTCCGGCGCCATGTTCCGTCAGCAGCCCTCCCACGCCGTCCGTCCCCTCCTGTTCGAGCGGATGATCGAGGGCGCGTGGCTCGCGGCCCTCGTGGTGATGCCGATCCTCTTCCACCCCCACAGCGCCACGATCTTCGAGCCGGACAAGGCCGCGGTGCTCCGGGCGCTCTCCCTCCTCGTACTGGTCGCCGCGACGGCTCGCCTCCTCCGGAGCCGTTCGGGCTTCGCCGAGAGCCTCCACGGTGCTCTCCGCTCGCCGATCGGGCTCGCCGCGACCGCCGGCGCCGCCAGCTATCTCCTCTCCACGGCGCTCAGCGTCGACCCCCACCTCTCCCTGTGGGGCTCGTACGACCGTCGGCAGGGGCTCCTCTCCTTCCTGGCGTATCTCTCCGTCTTCGGGGCGGTCTTCGCCCTCCTGCGCAGCGAGGGACAGCTCCGTCGGCTCCTCCAGACGCTGGTCGTGGCCAGCGTGCCCGTGTCCCTGTACGCCCTCTACCAGGTCGCCGGACTCGACCCCATGGGCTGGATCGCGGCGACGGGCGTACGGCCGTCGGCCAACGCCGGAAATCCGATCTTCCTGGGCGCTCATCTGATCATGGTCGTGCCCGTGACCCTGGCCCTCGGTCTCGCGGCCCTGCTCGCCCCGGGACGCCGCATCGAGGCCCTCGGCTACTCCGCCGTCCTCCTCCTACAGGTCGTCGCCGTCGGCGCCACCGGAAGTCGGGGACCGCTGCTCGGCCTCGCGGTGGCAATCGCCTTCTTCGGCCTCGTCGTCCTCCGCCGGGCGCCCCGTCGCGTCGTCCTCGCCGGTCTCGCCGCCCTCGCGGGCGCGGCCGCCCTCCTCGCGCTCCTCGTCGTCCCGGGCGGCCCGCTGGAGAGCGTCCGGTCCAGGCCGGTGGTCCGGCACACCGTCCTCGGGCGCCTCGCCGGGACCCTGGACTTCGGAGAGGGGACCGTGGCGGTCCGCCTCCGGCTCTGGGAGGGGATGATCGAGCTCGTCGGGGAAGAGCCCGCCAGGCTCCTCACCGGGTACGGCCCGGAGACGCTCGGCCTCACCCATCATCGGCACTACGAGGCGGGTCTGGCCAGCCTCGAGAACCCCGACGTCGCCGCCGACCGGGCCCACAACAGGAGCTTCGACCTCCTGGCCACCCGGGGGATTCCGGGCCTCCTGGCGGACCTCGCCCTCTTCGGGGCTCTCGTCTACACCGTCCTGGCGGCGAGCGGGATTCCCCCCGGCCGACGACGAAGGTGCGGGGCCGCCGCGGCCCTGGGCGCGGGAGGGGGAGCGGTGGCGTCCCTGGTCGCGGGCATCCCCGCGCTCCTGGGGCCGCTGCCGGCCCTCGGAGCCGTGGCCGGGCTCCTCCTCTTCCTCGCATTCGATTTGCTGTGGCCCACCCGGGCCGGAGCCGACAAATGCGTGTCCCGCCCGGAGCTCGCCGGCGGCCCGTCCGGCGTCGACCTCTCGACCCTGGCCCTGGCGGCTCTGGCGGCCGGGGCCCTGGGTCATTTCGCCGAGACGCAGCTCGGGATCGCCACCGTCACGACCCGGCTCTACCTCTGGACCTCCGTCGGGGTGATCGCGGTCCTCGGCCAGAGGTCCCTCGTCGCCCCGACCGGGAACACGCCCCCCGAACGGGATCCTCGGGAGGGTTTCGCCTGGGGCGTCGTCCTCGCCCTGACGCTGGTCACATCCACCTTCGGGTTCGTCGTGGCCCGGGTCGACGGAGCGTCGCTGGTGCCGCTGCTCATCGTGACCGCCACCGGCACCCTCCTCTTCGGGCTCCTGACCCTCGTCGGCACGGCCGGAGGACGACGCGGGGTGGCCCTCGGCACCTCCCTCGGACTCTTCGGTCCGATTCTGACCGGACAGATTCTGTGGCGTCACCGGGTTCTGCCCGAGACCGTCGAGCCGGACACGGCCTTCCAGGCGCTGATGACACAGGTCGACGCCCTCGGCTGGGCGCTTCCGGCGTTCACCGGGACGATCTTCCTCCTGACCGGCGTCTTCGCGGTGGTACGCGCCGGCCGACGTGCGGGCCTCTTCCGGGACGCGGCCGTGGCGGGAGCCTGTCTGGCCGCGGCCGCCGTGCCCGCCTGGACCCTTTCCCTCGACCCGGTCCGGGTGGACGTCGTGGCCAGGACGGCCATGAGCTTCGAGAATCGAGGTGACGGAGACACCGCCGCCCGGCTCTACCGCATCGCCGCCGACCGGCTCCCCCGGGAGCCCCGCTACGCAGCCTTTCTCGCCTGGCACCGTCGGGCGTCCGCGCGCCGCGAAGTCGGGAATCCCGAACGCAGGGCGCAGCTCCTCGACGAGGCCCTCACCGCAGCCCGGGAGACCCGACGGCGCCGGCCGGAAGACCCCCGATTCCTCGTCCTCCTGGCCCAGGTCCACGCCGATCGGGGAAGCGTAACCCGGAACTCCGACTCCGCCGCGGCCCACTTCGCCCGGGCCGACGACGCCTTCCGTGAGGCCGTGGAAGCGGCCCCCCGGAGACCGGCCACCCGAATGGCATGGGCCCGTTCCCTCCTGGACCGGGGACGTGCCCGGGCCGCCGCGGAGCAGCTCGAGACGGCCCGGGCCCTCGACGAGAGCTTCGCGCCGGTGCACCGGCTCCTGGGCGAAGCGTACCTGGCCGCGGGGCGGTGGGAAGCGTCACGAGACGCGTACAGGCGGGCCATCGAGCTCGGGACGGACGACGCGGCGACGTGGCGTGGGCTCGCCTCCGCCCTGGCCCAGCTCGACGCCCGGGCCGAGGCCGCGAACGCCTACCTCGAAGCGGTCGATCGCGGCGCGAACGACGTCCTGACCTACCGGAACCTGGCTCTCATGCTCGGTGAGCTCGGTCGGGTCTCCGAGGCGATCCCCTGGGCGGAGCGAGCCCTCGAGGTCGCTCCGCCCAGGGTGGAGGAGGACGTCAGGGGCCTCCTCGAGCAGCTCCGGGAGATCTCGGCGGCCCCGCCCCGCTGACCCCGGGCGAGCTTGAGAGCGCCCGGGCGTCGGCATCCGGCCGCAGCGGAACACGGACCGCAGGACGCAGGAGCACGCCGAGGCCTCCCGTCCCGCCCCGAGCCGCCTCCGCCGGTGGCGACGGAGCCTGGGGGGGCGGAAGCAATGCGTCGATGTCCAGGATCTGGGGCTCTCCTCCGGGAAGCCCGCCGTCGGCGCCCACCTCGACCTCGCCGTTCAAGCCGTTCGGCACCAGGTCGTCGTCCAGCGACAGCGTGGCGGTGAAGACGTTCACGCGGATGTCGGGGAAGCCCGCTACGGTCCCCCGCCCGGTGGCCGTGAAGGGAATGATGTTCGGGGGGTCGTTGATGGGGTTGACCTCGATCGTGAAGCCGCCGGTCTGGGGAACCCACGGGCCGTCTCCCTCGATCGAGATCGTCGGACCCCCGTCTCCATCTTCCGGAGGAAAGATCCGGATCCGGTTCTCGGACACGCTCTCGTACCGGGTGAACGGTCCGTGCCCCGCCGGGTCGAAGGTCGTGGTCATGGTGACGTTCATGGTCCGGAGGCAGTCGTCACCCCTGGGACCCGGGAGGAAGTTGTCACCCTCGAAGATCGGCGGAGGCGAGGCGTTCGAGAACGGATTCGACCCCGGACTGCCTCCGGAGCCCGGCGTGTTCGACGGCCCGCCGGCGCCCCCGTGTCCGAATTCGTGGAAGATGATCGGTCCGGGGGTTCCCATGACGTCGCCCCGGGACCCGGGCTGCCCCGGAGCGCCGTCGGGCACGCCGCCGTTGCCACCGACCCCGGCCCGGTCGTCGGGCCGGTTCACGGCGCAGCTTCCGAAGGCGGGGCCGCCGGTGGCGCCTTCGAAGAGGATGCCTCCGCTGCCGCCCGGCTCTCCGAGCAGGACGTCGTCGCCGGACTCGCCCAGCACCGCGCCGGGAGCGGATCCGGTCCCGCCGAATGCCGTTCCGGCCCCCGCGTCGCCACCCGCGATGTCGTCGAACGTACCCGGGGGACCGTCTCCGGGGATCACGTGGCCCATTCCTCCGCTGGCCGGCGGGGGCGCCCCAATGTTCGAGATGTGTTCGTCCAGGGCCCGTTCGAAGTCGGACTCGAACAAGCTCACCACCCGGCCGCCCTCCTCGCCGACCGAGCCGGCGTCGCCCCCTTCGGCGAAGGCGTCGCTCCCCACGTCGCCGACGGCGGTCGCGTCTCCTCCGTGGCCCGGACGGTTGATCGTCCACCTCGGCGGCAGAACGACCGTGCTCGTCAACGCGGCCTGGGCCAACCACTGCCCGGTTCGGCCGCCGTCGCCCCCGAAGGACTCCGGGTTCGTCCCGTTCGCGTACCAGTCACCGCCGTGGCCTCCGCCGCCGAGGTTGTACTCCCCTCCCTCGAGGGTCACGGTGTTTCCAGTGGCCGTGAAGTCCCCGCCCCGGGACCCGTCCACGGCCGTCCCGGACGGGTAGTCGCCCTCGCCCTCGAAGAGCTGGCCTGACCCGCGGGCGCCCCAACCGGTGTTGACCGTGGGAGTCAGGAGCGCCAGGTGACCGCTGCAGAAGATGTCCACGTCCGCCCCGGGGGGAGGATCGTCGTACATGTCCACGGTCATGGTGTACGTCGGAAGGGGCCGGATCCGGGTGCCCGAGAAGAGGCAGTCATGGATCCCGCCGCCGTGCGTCGGGAGGAGCGGCTCGAAGCCCGCGGCCGCCAGGCGGCTGACCGCCGCCCCGCCGGTGTTGCTGATCGTGATGTCGCCGTCGCTGGAGATCTCGGCCCCGGAGAGGTCCAGCGCCCCTGTCGCCGAGATCGTCAGACCCGGCGGATCGGCCGACGGGGTCGAGCAGGCGTTGGAGACCGTCCCCGTGATCGTCACGTCGCCGCCACCCGTCAGGGCGAGGGCCTGGCAGTCGCCGGCGATCGATCCGGAAATCGCCACCGCGCCGGTGACCGTCAGGTTCGCCGATCCCGCCACCGTCACCGTCACGCCTTCGGCCACCGTCATCTCCGGAACCTGAACGTCTCCGGAGATCACCGTGTCACCGGCCGGCTCGAAGCGAGCCAGCTCCACCGTCACGGGCACCGTTGCGCTGGCACTGCCTGAGGTAGCCGTAATCTCGGCGTCGCCCTCGCCCTCCGACGTCACCACCCCTTCGTCGTCCACCGTCACCACCGCCTCGTCGGACGACGCGTAGCTCACGTCGGGCGACGCGATCGTGTTTCCGTGCTCGTCCTTCACGGTGGCGGTCAGCGTCTCTGTCTGGCCGATGCCGTCGAACTCGAGTTCCTCCGCCGAGAGCGTGAGGCTCGCCGGCGATCCAGGGAGCCCGGTCGCGGTGAAGGTGACCGACCCGGCTCCGTCCGCCGAAGCCCGAAGGCCCTGCTGGCCCGCGGACGTCCCGAGGGTCCAGGTCGTGCTCGCCCGCCCATCGGAGCCGGACTGGCTCTGGGCCGGGGTGACGCTCCCGCCGCCCGCCGTGACGTTCCACGAGACCTGGATCCCGGACGTCGGGGTGCCCTGGTCGTCGGTGACCCTCACCACCACCTGCTGGGACAGGGAAGTGCCCACCTCGGCCGACTGTCCATCGCCCGAGACGATTTCGAGCGCCCCCGCGACCGGGGCGCTCTGGTCATCGCCACACGAGGGGCCCCAGAGGGGCAGGAGAAGGGCCAGCGCCAGAAACGCTACACGCCGATAGCCGGGCATCGGGATCTCCGGGAGCGGTTCAGAAAAGAAGGCACGCGACCGATGGGACTGTTGACCACACGAGTCAGAACAGAAGGAAGCATCGCGTGGCCTCGGGCCGGTGCGCGTGGTCGGCTCGACCGGGGAACGAGCGAGCCGGTTTTTCCAGTTTATGGCGGCCCTCTCTCCAGGAGCAAGGATTTTCTTAGCGGGGTGATGGTCAGAGCGTTTCGGATTGTCACGACCTCCCGGGACCCCCATTGTGTCTCCATGGTCAATCGGTGGAGGGACTGGCTTCGGCAGGCGGAGCGAGACCTGGAGCAGGCCCGGGCGTCCCGGGGCGAGGAGCGTCACGAGTGGGCGTGCTTCGCCGCGCATCAGGCGGCGGAAAAGGCCGTGAAGGCTCTTCACCTCCGACGAGGCCAGGAAGCGTGGGGACACGTGGTGGCCAAGCTGATCTCCGAGCTTCCGGCCGGAATCGACGTTCCCGACGAGCTCGAAGACCGGGCCCGGGTCCTGGACAACTTCTACGTTCCCGCGCGTTATCCCAACGGTCATCCGGAGGGCGCGCCCTTCGAGCACTACGGGCCGCTCCAGAGCGGCCAGGCGGTGGAACATGCCGGTGCGATCATCGAGTTCATCCGTTCTCAGGTGGCCTGACCGGGAGACGGTTCACGCCGCCTTCGAAGCGTGGGCCCGGAGCGCGGCAAAAGACGAACCCGCACTCCGGAGAGCCGGCTATTTCGGCTCCTACGCCCGGGACGAATGGGGTGTGGGGAGCGACCTGGACGTGGTCCTGGTGGTCGACGACTCGGACCGGCCGTTCACAGAACGCGGCTCACGCTGGGACCTGACGTCCCTCCCGGTGCCCGCCCAGCCCCTCGTCTACACAGTCCGGGAATGGCGCGAGCTGACGGGCCGGGAGAGCCGGTTCGCCCGGGTGCTCGACGAAGAGGTCGTATGGGTCCATCGGTCGTGACCCGGCCCGCCGTGCGGGCTGCCAGGGTCCGGTCTCCGTGAACGTCGGCCGGAACGAGCCCTGCCCCTGCGGCTCCGGCCGCAAGCACAAGCGCTGCTGCCTGGGAAAGGAGCGGGCGGCGGATCCCGGCATCGCCAGTCCCTACCGCCCTTCTCCCGAGGTCCGACGAGGGGCCGCGCTGGAGGACGCCTGGGAAGCCGACATCGTGCCCCTCCCCTGGATCCTCGAAGACGACCCCGGAGCCCGCCCCGCCCTGCTGCATGTCGCGGCCGGTCGGTTCGGGTACGTCGGCGACGTGCTGCGCCGGGCGGGCGGTGACCCCGACGATGTCGCCGTCGCCCTTCTCGGGGCGCTGGAGGTGGCCGCGGGTGATGTGGGTCGGTGGCCCGAGGCGGTCGCGGTGCGTCATCCGACAGTGGCCGATGACCTGGCCCAGCTACTGGCCGAGCGCGCCGTCGACGTAACGGTGGATCCGGAGCTCCTGGTCGTGGACGAGGTGGCCGGGCACCTGGCGACGGGCGGCGAGGGAGACTCCCGGGAGCGCCTCCTCTTCTGCTACCCCGAGACCTGGTCCTCCTGGGACCTCCCCGAGCCACTGGTCCGTCGGATCTTCGAGGCGGCGGCGGAGCTGCGGCGGGCCTCTCCCTGGGAGATCCTGGCCGAGGACGAAGGCATCCAGGTGTTTCTCCCGGCCGGCGGGCGGTGGTACCTGGCGGTCCTGGGGATGACCGCCGAGCCGCCGGGCGTCGTGCTCTACGCCGACGAGGACGACTTCCGCATCGGCACGGACCCGAGCGTACAAAGCCCGGAGGAGGTGGCGGCCTGGATCGTCGACCGGCACTACGCCCTGCTCTTCAGCGACAGGGGGCGACAATCCCGGGCCATGCAGCGGGAGGTCGCTGCCCGGGGGTGGCCCGTGGCCGATGGGGACGCCTACCCCCGCCTCATGGCGGCCAATACGCCGGCCGGGGGCGTGAGCCGGCTCGACGCCGAACACCTGGTGGCCGCGCTGCGGGCGGTGGCCGCTTTCGTCCGGGAGCGAGAGGCCGAAGTCCTGGAGGGCCGGTGGGGCCCGTGGCGGGATCCGGTCACGGGCGTGGAGCTCGCGTTCCTGGGCCCGGAGCGAGTGCGCGGCGAGGCTTCCGGCGCCTCGAGCGACGGGTTCACGATCCCTGGCTTCATGGACGAGATGCTCGACGACGGCGAGCGGGCCGAGCTCCAGGAGCTCTTCGAGCGCCCGGAGCCTCCGAAGATCGACGAGGTCAACGCCGTCTTCGGTAAGATCACGTTTCGTCACAACCGAACCCCGCAGGACCGGCTGGGCGGCCTCTCGCCCGGACAGGTCCACGCCCTCCTCTCCG